>JBGPVY010000240.1:0-4621 GCA_041491905.1 Nitrospiraceae bacterium
CATTGGCCGGCCTTCAATGTCGCCGACTCGGCAATCAGCGTGGGGGTCGTCTTCTTGATCATCCATTTTGCCTTTGAGAAGAAAAACGTGCCTCTGCTGCCGCAAGAGCTCCCGCCTGCTTCTTAGCAGGATGCTGAAAAAGTCCGCCAGCGTAAGAAAATCGTTATTTGGTTTATTTGGTTTGTCTGGTTTTTGGTTGAACGAAACTAACCAGATGAACCAAACTAACCAGATGAACCAGATCAACCCTCGCGCGTCGCGCGCGCTCAGGTCGAGAGGGTGATGATGAACCCGCCCTGCTCGCGGAATTGGCGCTGCTGCTCGGGGGAAAACATCACGAGCGGTTCGGTATGGCAGAACTGGCATTCTTTCACCGTGACCGGTATGTCGCCTTCCCCAAGGCTTGCCAAATGCTGCTTGGCGAGCGTCAGCGCCGTCGCCTCATCTGTCGTCATCACGTCGAAGTGCAGCAGCCGTTTCGTGCCCTTCACCCACGTGTCAAAGACATGTACAGTGTCGGACTGGGAATGAGCCATCGTGTGATAACCTCCTTTGTCGTACGTCAAAAAGTTAGCTGTACAATCGGGCTAAATATGTTCCTGGTCATAAGGGTTCATACGAAACAGATGACTCGGTAAAAAACTGCTGTAGAATAACTGAAATCCCAAGTACCTGTCCAATTACCCATTGGGCGCTAGTCTAGCCCGGTTTATCTGGTTGATTTGGTTCATCTGGTTAGTTTCGTTCAACCAAAAACCAGACAAACCAAATGAACAAGTCAGGCTGCTAAAAGCCAAAGATATAGAAGACGGCGATACCCATGAGGATGCGGTAGTAGGCAAACGGTCGGAGCGTATGCCGCTTCACAAACGAGAGAAAGGCTGCGATCACAATCCAGGCGACGACGAACGACACGAGCATTCCGATCCCGAGTGCCAGATAGTCGTCTTGCCGGAAAACGTCCAGCGAGTTCCATATTTGATAGCAGGTCGCTACGATGAGGGTTGGAAGGGCAAGAAAGAAAGAGTACTCCGTCGCGACTTTCCGCTCTAATCCTACCAAGAGCCCTCCGATGATCGTGGAGCCGGATCGGGACATGCCGGGGAGTAGTGAGGCGCACTGTGCCACGCCGATCCAGAACGCCGATATCAAGCTCACCTGTTCGAGCTGGTGGACCTGTGCGTGGCTGCGACGCGCTTCGACGGCGAGAATAATCAAGCCCCCCACGATGGAGGAGGCAGCCACGGTTTGAGGCGTAAAGAGATGGCTTTTGATCCAGCTATGGGTAAGGAATCCGATCGCGGCGGCTGGCAAAAAGGCGAGCCCGAGTCCGATGAGAAACCAGAGGTTCCGGTGAGTTGCCCAGGAGGTTCGCAGGACTGTCGACCATGGGGTCGTCCCACGTGTTCGGATCATGGCGGAGATGTCCTGCTGCTCCCGGCCGGCTTGTCTGATCATGGACGCGAGCTTGTGTCGTTCATAGGCGATGACGGCCAGGATGGCGCCAAGTTGGATCGAAATCTCGGCGCTGGCAGCGAGGTCTCCCTCGAACCCTAGGACGTGACCGACGAGAATTAGGTGGCCGGTCGACGAGACGGGTAGAAACTCTGTCAGTCCCTCCACGATACCCAAGATCGTGGCGAGACCAGGACCCCATTCGTTCATGCGATGTCTTTCTGAGAGAGGTTGCGTCCATACGGCGAGTCTCGGGCATATTCACAAAGTGGCGGCAGTCCGTCAAGCAGGCAGACGATTCGCCGCAGACCCTCATGATGATCGGTGGCGGCGGGGGGACCCGCAAATCTGTTGACAAAATGAAAGGCATGGCATACACACAACATTATACGTATAGGTGTCGTACCACCCTCTCATACCGACAGGCATGTTGGATAAAGAGCGGTGGCCGACATCTGTTGCAGAAACTACGCTCAGTGAGAGGGGAGGTTCGCATGAAATCAGGGTGGATGGCGGCGGTCGTGATGATTGGCGCAGTCGCAATGGTCGGCTGTGTCAGTCAAAAGAAATATGAAGAGGCGATGTTCGACGTCGAGTCGGCGAATTTAGAGTTGGAGCGGACACGTACGCAGAAGAATGCTTTGGAGCAGCAAGTAAAGACGCTCAAGGATCTCAATGTGAAATTCGGGAACGAAGCCCAGGTCGCCCACGACGAGCTTGAGCGTATTCAACATGGCCGCGACAAGGAACGCGGCAGTGTCGAGGGTCGGACCAAGGAACTCGAAGACCGTATGAAGCAGCTCTCCTTCCAGAATCGTGCTATGCGTCATGAATACGAGGATGTGAAGCAGCATAACGAAACACTCAAGTCCCTGGTTGCTCGCTATCAGAAAGAGTTGAAAGATCAATCGCGTCCCGTAACAGCGCCCCCCGCGCCCTCCGCGCCGCCCTTGAGTCCCGCTCCCACAGGGGTACCTGCTTCACCGGCGATGAAGGCCCCTGAGGCCATATCTTCCTCCATGAATGTCAATAAGGCGTCTGCCGGTGATATGGTGCTGGTGCTTGGTCTCTCCAAAGACGTGGCAGACCGCATTGTGACGAATCGTCCGTATCGGGTGAAGGGCGAATTGGTGGCCAAGAACGTAGTGCCCAAGGAAACCTTTGATATGATTAAGGAGCGCATCAGCGTCAGTCCCTAATCGGAGCCATAGTCCGGCAAACCTGACAGGCCGTCCGCCGATCGGCGGACGGCCTGTTTGTCTTTACGGAGCCGGATAGAGGGCGTTTCAGCAAGGTGATTCCCTTCAGCCTTGTTGATACAATGGATTCCAAGTCGGCGAGGGAATTGGAGAACGAGTCGATGCGTCGTGCCGTCATGATCATTGGTGTCCTGGCCGTCGGATTAACGATCGGAGGCTACGTCTTCTTCAATGGGGAGCGCAAAGTCCCGGTTCGATATCGGAGCGCCACGGTCGAGCGAGGTCCCGTCATTTCGCTCGTGACTGCGACGGGAACGATTAATCCTGTCGTCTCGGTTCAGGTCGGGACGCAGGTGTCCGGCATGATCAAGAGCCTGCATGCCGATTTCAATTCAGTGGTCAAAGCCGGCGATATCGTGGCCGCGATCGATCCCGAGCCGTTCAAAGCCCGTCGAGATCAAGCTGCCAGCAATCTTGAAATGTCGAAAGCGAATGTCGCAAGAGCCAAAACCGATCTGGCTCAACGCAAGCGCGAACTAGATCGGGTGAAATCGCTGGTGGCGCAGCAGTTCGTCTCTCAGAACGACGTCGACGTCGCAGCGACAAATTTCCAGGCGGCTGAGGCGCAGGTGAACGTGGCTGGGGCGCAAGTGAAACAGGCCGAGGCGGCGCTGAGTGCCGCAGAGTTGGACTTGAAGTACACCGTCATTCGCTCGCCGGTAAACGGGATTGTGGTCGCCAGAAACGTGGAGGTCGGTCAAACGATCGCGGCCAGTTTCGCCACACCGAACCTCTTCTTGATCGCGCTCGATCTGACGAAGATGCAAGTCGACACCAACGTCAGTGAGTCAGATATCGGGGGGATCACCGAAGGGAAAGAGGCGACCTTCACGGTCGATGCGTACCCAGGGTATCAATTTGCCGGCACGATCCGTCAGGTTCGCCTTGCACCGATCAATGTGCAGAATGTGGTGACCTATAACGTCGTGGTCAACGTCGATAATCAGGATCTCCGCCTGAAGCCGGGGATGACCGCCAACGTCTCCATCGTTGTGGCTCAAAGAGACGCCGTACTCAAAGTGCCGAATGCCGCGTTGCGATTCACACCTCCGACGGCGGGCCAGGCCGATCGTTCCACGCTCGGCAGCAAGCCGACCAAAGAGAAGGGACCAGAGCAGGCGGCAGGGGCAGGCAGGGGGGCCACAGCGGTTAGTCGAACCATTTGGAAGCAGCGACCGTCGGGAGAACTGGAATCTATGCAGGTCCAAACGGGTATTTCTGATGGTTTGGCAACGGAGATCGTGTCGGAGGGGTTGTCTGAAGGCGCGCTGGTGGTCGTGGGGATCGAGCGATCCAAAGGCGACCGGAGTGGAAGCGAGTTGCCTCCAGGATTTGGGAGCGGCGGACAGCGGGGCTCCTCCCGAAACCGTGGGATGTAGGGGGGGGTGGGCAGGGTGCGGGTGCTTTCTGTGCTCGCGCAGCGCGCACGATCGAAATGTGCTCGCTGGACGCGCGCAGGAGAAAGCACCCCGACCCTGCCCAGTTCTTTTGAGGTGGTGAAGAAAAGACCAGGTCAGATTGAGGGATGTCTATGGGCTCGCTGATCGAATGCGAAGATGTGTGGAAGGTCTATCAGGTCGGCGACATGGAAGTCCAAGCCTTGCGCGGCCTGAGTCTCACGATTGAACAGGGTGAGTTCGTCGCCGTCATGGGGCCTTCCGGTTCCGGCAAGTCCACCCTGATGAATATTCTGGGCTGCCTCGACCAACCGACGAAGGGGCGCTATCGGTTGAATGGGAGAGAGGTGGGAAACCTGAAGCCCGATCAGTTGGCGGGTATCCGCAATCAGCAGATCGGGTTCGTCTTTCAGAGCTTCAATCTCATTCCTAGAACCAGCGCGCTCGAAAATGCGCAGCTTCCGCTGTTCTATCGAGGGCTCTCGCTCAAAGAGCAACGGGCACAGGCCG
>JBGPVY010000048.1:0-15605 GCA_041491905.1 Nitrospiraceae bacterium
GAACCCGACCGGTCCCTTCGTCAGCGTGGCGAGAGCCATACCGATATAGAACGCCCAGATCCATCGGCGTGCGCCGCCTTCTCCATGCAGTCCCAGCCAGAATCCGTACAGCGATGCCGTGGTGAAAAAAATCAAGACACTATCGGTCAGCGCCATGCGTCCGAGTCCAAGGATTTCCAGGTTGAGCAAGAGCATCAAGCCGCCGAAGAGTGCGACGGTTTGGTCGCGCTGGTGCACGAGAAACAGGTAGTGGATGAAGATCAAGCCCATGCCGAAGAGGGCTGAGGGGAATCGTGCGGCGAACTCGTTGACACCGAACAGGCGATACGACTGCTCCATCAACCAATAGATAAAGACCGGTTTCGCGATGCGCAGCTCACCGTTGAACGTCGGCGTCAGCCGATCCCCTGACTCGAACATTTCGCGCCCGGCTTCGGCGTTCCGTCCCTCATCACGGTCGGTCAACCCCATGTCGCCGAGCGCCAAGAAGAACAACAGTCCCGACAGTACGAGGAGGGCCAGAAGGATCAGAGCGTGGTGAGAACGGTCAGTCGTGGTCATAGAATCGTTCGGATCGTGTGGTGGCCGCATAAGTTGAGAGTGCTGGATCACAAAGAGTTATGTTCGTGGAGAGGAGGGGCTGACCGGCTGGTTCGCGCGCGAGATCAGCATCAGGTTGCGAATATAGACGATAGACCCGATGCTTTGTCCGGCGATGAAGACGGGATCTCTTCGATAGATCGCATAGGCCAGCGTGATGAGCCCGCCGATCAGACTCATGTACCAAAACGAGATCGGGACCTGACTCTCCGCCTTTTTTTCAGAGGCAATCCATTGGATCATCCAGCGGCCGAAAAACAGTCCTTGGCCGAGAAATCCGATGGCGAGCCAGATGGTTTCGATGCTCATGATGGAACCGTCATGCGCGACGGGCGAGACACGCGCAAAGCGCAGGACGCACAAGGTGGCCGATTCTCACGGTCCATGGAGTTTTGTTTGTCGCGCATCTCTCGCTCTTCTCGCTCGTCCCGCCTGCCCGCGCATCACTTGTCTCGGAATGTATACCGCAGCACTCTGGTCTGCATCCAGCGCACGGCGATCAGGTCGTACAGGCTTTTGAAGAGGCGGTTGCCTACGCTGTACTTGGAGAGGCCGTGAATGCGCGGGTAATGGCGCACCGGCACTTCGGTGACCGTGAAGCCGTGCATCAGCGCCAGCGCGGGGAAAAATCGATGCATGCCATTGAAGAGTTGCAGTTTGTCCACCACGGCACGGCGGAAGATCTTCAACGAGCAACCGGTATCGTGAACCCGATCGCCCGTAACCGCGCTGCGCACCGCGTTGGCAATTCTCGATGACAACGTTCGCACAAGGCTGTCATGCCGGTTTATCCGCCACCCGCACACGAGGTCGAATGTTTTCACATGGGGAAGCAACGTGCCGATATCAGCCGAGTCGTTCTGGAGGTCGCCGTCGATCGTGATGACCAGATCGCCGGTCGAGTGTTTGAATCCCGCGTCGAATGCCGATGATTGTCCGTAATTGCGATCGAAATGAAAGACGTGCACCCGCGGATAGTCCGCGGCTAGCCGATCGAGCACGTCCGAACTGCCATCCGTGCTGCCGTCGTCGATGAAGAGTATTTCGAAGGGAGCTGAGCGTGATTCGTCACAAGACTCCATGGCCTTGATCAATTGCTCAGTCAAGGGAACGAGATTGTCTCGCTCATCCTTGATGGGGACGATGACGGAAGCCCATGGATGGGATGGCACGGTCATGCGGGGTAGATATTCCTGACGCAGAAGGGGAACCACACAACCCCTCCGGCATTCTACAGAATGCCGGAGGGAGCGTCAAACCATGCAACGCAGTCTGCACGACGGGCGAGATGGGCGAGAATAGCGAGAGTAACGGGATATGCGAGAAGGGCGCGATCTGAAGTTCGAAGTTCCGAAAACCTTGAACTTCGGACCTCGAACCCTTGGCTGGCATGCACGTCGCGCCTTTCTCGCCTGTCTCCTAGTGCTTTTCCGCCAGAATCGTGAAGCGCATCGTGCCCATCAGACTCATTTCGTTGACCTGTTCGCCCACGTGAATTTCCACTTTGTATCGGCCGGGTTTCCATGTGTCCTGTGGAGGGGAGAGCGTGAGATAGCCGCTTTCGTCTTCGAGCGCAATGTGCATGGCATCTTGGCCGATCACCACGGTGGGATCGAGGCCGGCAACTGCTTCCGGGAAGCAGCGTCCGAACACCTGGAACCCCTGATAATGCTGGTGAAGGTGGAACACAATGAAGACTGCCGGGGTATCGGGACTGAACCGGTCGGTCGGTTTCACCGGCACGATCTCGTGCGTACGGTGAAAGCCCAGTTCCTCGTCGAATCCTTCCGCCGTCGTAATGGTGCGGAATAGGCCTTGCGGCGGAGCGTCGAAGTCGTAGGGGGTGACGTCTTGGGGGCGGTTCTGAAAATCAGGGATGGGAGAATTCTTGGTAATCGGCAGCTCCGCTGCCAGGACTGCCGGCACCGCCGACAGAGCGATGACAATGACCGCTGCGATCGCCCTTCGCCTCGCCCGTCTCGCACCTCTCGCCATAGCGTCTTGGTACACCGACCGGCAGAGGCTGTCAAGGTAAGGAACTCAATGTGAGAGGCTAGAGACAAGGGGCGCGAGGTACCGAAGAGCCGGTTGCGGCTGTTTTCCGCCATCTGCTAGAATCCGCGCTCTGTGAAGCTGGAAGCGAGAAGGGCGTGACGCAGGGGACAAGCGCGACTTAGGAAGCAAACGAGTCTCGCCTCTCTCGCACGTCTCGCTCGCTCCAGCCAGGATTTTTATGTTGCAGGACGCAGACGCCTTACCCCAGCTCATCGGCGACTATAAGCCGGTCGATCAGTGGCAAGTCCACATCAATGCGCTCTTCTACCGCTTCCGTGGCGATCAGATCCGCAGCTTCTACCAAACGTTTGCCTCAGTCGATCATCGGCTCGCCCATGCGCTCGCGGCAGACTATTTCGAAAAAGTCGTGAAACGCGAAAAAGCGTCAGGCGCCAGGCGCCGGGCGCCAGGCGAAAATGCGTCGGATGCAGGCCTTACCCCTCACGCCTCACCCCTCACGGTTATGGAATGGGGCCCCGGCAACGGCAACCTCGCTGCCTGTTTCTTGAGCCATCTCCAGGTCCTCGATAAAGACGGAGTGATTTATCCCCGCATTCGATATGTGCTGGTCGATTGGGAACAAGCAGTGCTCGATGCAGCCCTGGCTCATCCGGAGCTCGCGTCTCATCGCAATCGGGTCGAGACATATCGGGGGACCGTGGACCGGCTCGACAGTGTTGCGGATGGCAGCGTGGATCGCATCATCTGTAACGAACTGTGGAACGATCTCCCGACAAAATTGATGTCGCGCCAGGCGAACGACATTGAAGAAGAGTTCCTGCGACCGAACTTGAGCGAAGCCGCTCATGCGAAGATTCCTGACTGGGCGGCCTTTGTCCGGGCGTTCGACGCCATGGATATGGAGGCGCTCAAGAGCTTCCCCCTCTTCCTCGATGACCTGGTGTGGGAGCGGGAATATCGGACGGTTGAATGGAAAGAGGTCCCCTACCGGAAGACGATCACAGATTTTCTCAAACGTATCGATGAGCACGTGCTGGTTCCCGTCAATCTGGGGGCCTATGCCACGATCAAGGAAGCCAAACGGCTCTTGGCTCCCCAGGCGATCGGGTTCAGCAGTTTCGACGCGGGTACGGCGGATCTGAACGTGCTGAACGACCCGGAGAAGCCCTGCTATGGCCAATTTGGCGGGCAACAGAGTTTCATGGTCAACTTTGCGTTAGCCGAAGCGGTCTCCAAGCAGATGGAGGCCGGCACGATGACAATAGAGAGCCAGCGTGAGTTCGTGGGGCGCAGCTTGGGGACCAATGTCTTAACTCTCATGGATCTCATCGCCACCCATCCTTCCGCCGGCACGAGAATGGCACCGTGGGAACAGGACCGCTTGATGCTCAAGACCCTCCACGCATTGAACGAGACCTACCGGAGCCCCTATGCGCGCCATCTGGACTTCCCCATTCCGTTGGGGATGCCGACGGAGGAGCGTGAAGCGTTCCAGGCCCTTGTGCGCTCGCTTACGCCGACAGGCATTCCGGACACCGTCGCCTATCTCACAGAGGAAGAGCTGACCTTGGCCTCGAAGGACCTCGAAGACATCGGCTACGATCCTCAGTCATTCATGATCGCCTTGACCGCACCACCGAGCCCTGTGGATTACTTTCATTCCTTCGTCCGACCTCGTTGATTCCTAGGAGCCTGTCCGACATTGGCCGTTCTACTGCGGCGAACGATCCACGACCATCTGCGTCGTTCTCGGCACGAAAAAATCTTCAATGTATTCCAGCGAATACACCTCCGGTTTTTCCGGGCCTGCGGCCTCGCATCTGGCCGCACCTCCTTCGCCTCGACACGAAGGCAATGTCGGATAGGCTCCTAGAGCCAAACGTCTCGATTTGCTGAATTTCCGCTTGACTCAGTTCTTGTTCTTCTATAGCCTTTATGGTCTTCTCCTCGCATGAGGAAGGCCCCCACCTTTCGGCTGGTTCAAGGCCGCAGAGCGAGTGGGCTTGGGTGGGACAAGAAGAGAAAGAGAGTAATTGATGTTTGGATCATTCGGATGGATGGAATTGATGCTGATTCTGATCATTGTCTTGATCATTTTCGGCGCCGGGAAGATTCCGCAGTTGGGTGAAGGGCTCGGGAAGGCCATTAAAGGATTCAAAAAGAGCGTCAACGAGGCGGATGCCATCGACGTTACGCCTCCTCCGTCCGATGCGCCTGAAGCGCCGCCGTCGCAGGTCGTGCAAGCGCAGGCCGCCCCGCCGGTCACGACACCGGTTCAATCAGGGAAGCAGGTCAAGCAAGGGTAAGGAGACGTGAGGCGTGAGGCGTCAGGCGTGAAGCGCCAAGAGGAATCAGACGCTTCCTTTTTTGCTTTTCGCATGATGCGTGATGTTTTGCGTATGACGAACCATGTTCGGATTGGGCGCCGGCGAAATTCTCATTATATTGGTGATTGCATTCTTGCTGTTCGGCCCCAAGCAGCTGCCTGAAGTCGTTCGCCAGGTTGGGAAAGCGGTCAAGGGGTTCAAGGCAACGGCGGAAGATTTGCGGAAGTCGGTGGAGCCGGAGCTCAACATGATCCAGCAGGAAGTGAAGATGGTCGAGCAGGACTTTCAGGCCTCGATCAAAGACGCGGAAGAGCAGATCAACGCTGCGACTACGCCGGAAGAGAAACAGGTTGATTCAAAGGGGTCAGCCAATCAGGTGTAAAGGTCTGCGAGAAAAGCGGGAAAGGCATGAATTGGGGAAGGATGAGGCCTGGCAGAACGGCCTTATGGCCTATTAAACAATAACAAGTACGAATCTTACTTTTCATGTTCTGATGGCCCAGCCTGACGGCGTATTTCCATTCCCCATGTAACGCATGCGGTTCGAGGTTCACGGAGGCCATCTCTTCAGCCGACACCGTCACGTTGGTCGGATATTGCTTCTTGTTCAGTTTGGCGTTGACCATCAGCCCCGCCCTCGTTGTGGTCGCCCCGATTAGTTGCACCACCACCTCATGACTCACCAACGGCCGCCCTCTCCAATTCACAGGAGAACCGTTTGAGAATTGTCAGACAGACAGGGTGGGCCGGTCTGTTCACCTATTGTAGTGCGGCCGTGATGGCAGCGGGGATGTTATTCGTGACGGCCCCGGCACAAGCCGCGTATGAATTGCCGGAAGGTGAAAGAATTACGAACCTCCCAGTCGTTCCTCGCGCGATTCCGCAGAAGGAAGAGTACGAACTCTACGATCCGAAGATCGGAAAGAATTTCGATCTCTCAAAATTCTGGGTACGCGGCGATCTCCGCGTGCGACCGGTCATGCGGAACGGTGGCTGCTTTGGTAGCGCCCTGGTAGGTCCCGTCGGAAATTGTAACGAATTCAAGGGCCAAACCTCAGCGAACGGCGTTCCTGGTAAGGCAAACGACTTCTTCGTCCAACAGTTCGTGCGGTTGGGTTTCGGCTACGATCTCTCGCCGGACCTGAATTTCTACATGGAACTCCAGGACTCGAGGACCTGGGGCGGAAACGGTACCAATGGTGCCGAGGGTCTCCAAGACGATGCGAGGAACCAGAACGGGTGTCACAACATAGTAGGCACAGATATTGGTGGGGGTAACTGCGGCACATTGGGAGTGCGAGCTGCCTACATGTTGGTCCGGAACTTTGCCGGGCTCCAAGGCCTGAATGTGAAGGCCGGTCGGCAATATGTGGTGTTCGGCAACCAATCCCTGTTCGGCGCCTTTGACTGGTCCAACACAGGATTTTCCCATGACGGCGTGATGTTGCAATACAGCACCAAGGCCTGGGATAGCTACGCTGGTTGGTTCCGCACCTCTGAATCCGATCTCGGGCAAGCAGCGCCGGCCGGCAGTCTCACCACAAACATTGGCCCGACACCTGCCAATAATGGCAGCGCGAACACCGATTCCGACATGTTTATTGTCTACAACCAGATCAAGTCGATGCCAGGATTCATCATTGAACCCTACTACTTCCTCTACTCCAACCGGTTCAACTCGGCGGACAACCGGGGCCAGGGTCTTGGCACGGCGAAGCACTCCAACCAGACCCGTCATAACGTCGGAGGCCGGATCGAGATGCGCAAGGGCAACTTCGATGCGACGAACGAAACGATCTACCAGTTCGGCCAAATGGGCGACGACGGTGGGCCCGGCGCAGGCTACGGAAACCAAAAGTACCTCCACATCAATGCCTGGGCGACCAGAAACTGGATCGGGTATACGCATTACGAGTGGACCTGGAAACCGCGGTTGGCCTTCAACTTCGACTATGCTTCGGGCGATGGCCGGGCGAACTGTACCCTTCCCGGCGCCGCCGCGACTGACTGTAAGACGGCCAATACTTTTGAGAACATGTATCCGACCAACCACATTCACATGGGTTATATGGATGTCCAAGCCTGGAAGAACATGATGAGCCCCTCGGTTAACTTTCAATTCCGTCCAAGCAGGGATGACCACATTGAAATCTGGGCCACCAGCATGTATTTGGCCAATACGAAGGACAACTGGTATCGTGCCACACAGGGTGTCTATATTTTTTCAAAGACGAACAATACCAAGAGGCACATCGGCGACGAAGTGGACTTCGTGTGGACGCACCTGTTCATGGATGGCAAGTTGTCCTTCCAGGCGGTCTATGGCCATATGTTCGCCGGCGGCTATATCGCGGAGAACCTGGGCACCAGCGCCGATCAAGACTGGGCGTATGTCCAGCTCTGGATGAACTTCTAGCAGGATGTTGAAAAAACCCGCCAGCTTCGTTCTCGGCTCATCGAAATCCTCAACGTACCCCTGAAGGTACGCCTCCGGTTTCGACTTGCCTGCGGCCTTGCTGACGGCCTTTTTGAACATCCTGCAAAGTGTATTTCTGTTAACCGGATGTCCACATGAGTCAAAGTTCGGCGTATACACTCATAAAGGCCTTTCCGGTCTGCTGCTGATTGCTGACAGCTGAGGGCTAATAGCTACATGTCGGCTCATCCGACTTGCCCGCAGTGGGGCGGTCGTCTATACTCTGCTGACTTTCGCGCTTCACCACCATCCTTCTTTCTGATCAACCTCACCGTGGATGATCTGACTCGACAGCTCAGCGAACAGTTCGGGTTTGCGAAGTTTCGACCTGGCCAGGAGGAGATCATTCGCGCCGTGTTGGCTGGGCGCGATGCGATGACGGTCATGCCGACCGGGCAGGGCAAGTCGCTCTGTTATCAATTGCCTGCGACCCTCTTGCCCGGGCTGACCCTGGTCATTTCTCCGCTCATCGCACTCATGCAAGATCAGGTGGCCGGCTTGAAGCAGCGCAAGATCGCGGCGGCGGCGTTTCACTCCGGCCTCACCGGGTTTGAAAAGAGCCGCGTGATTCATGATCTCAGTCAGCGGCGGATTCAATTGCTCTATCTTGCGCCGGAACGGATGCAGCATGAGGGGTTTCTCCAACTTTTACGCTCCCTCTGGGTCTCGTTGCTGGTGGTCGACGAAGCGCACTGCATTTCCCAGTGGGGCCACGATTTCAGGCCCGATTATCTCAAAATTGGCCGCCTTCGCCAGGAACTCACCAATCCTCCCTGCCTGGCTCTGACTGCCACGGCCACGGCCCGCGTTCAAACAGATCTGTGCAAACGGTTGTCGCTCCGCGATCCGTTCCGATTGGTCGCGGGCTTCCGTCGGGCCAATCTCGCCTTGTCTGTTCGTCTCTGCCAGTCCCGCCAGGAGAAACTGGCGACGTTGGAGCGTCTGGTTCGCGAGACGGAGAGAGGCACGATCCTGATCTATTGCGCCACGCGCCGGGCGGTGGAGGAGGTTGCGGAATGGCTGGGACAGTCTCACCAGTCGGTCGGCTACTACCATGCCGGTCTCTCGGATGAGGAACGGCAACTTGTGCATGATGACTTTCGCCGGGGGACTGTGAGGATTCTGTCTGCGACGAATGCCTTCGGCATGGGCATCGATAAGTCGGATGTCCGACTGGTCGTCCACTTCGACATTCCGGGAAGTTTGGAAGCCTATTATCAAGAGGTCGGGCGGGCCGGTCGCGATGGACGCCCCGCTGCCTGCGTGTTGTTGTTCCATGAGCGGGATCTGGCCACGCAGGAATACTTCATTCAGCAGGCGTCACAAGATCCTGAAGGCGCAGATCGCGCCGAGCGGATGAAGACGCTACTCCAAGAAATGCTGGGATACGTGTCGGTATCGACCTGCCGGCAGCTCGCGATTCTTGAGTACTTCAGCGATGAAGACGAGCGGGCCTTGGGCCACTGCGGCCTCTGCGATCGCTGTGTCGCGCCGGTGCAACAGCCGAGCAGGGAGGTTCCCCATGATGACATTGCTTCCGCGAAGGCCATCTTGGAGACCGTGTCTTGGTGTATGGGTCGGTTCGGCGCGAGTCGAATCGTCGAGATTCTCCGTGGGAGTCGCTCGAAAGCAATGCTGGCCTATGGCGCAGGAGACTGCCCGACATACGGGACTTGTCGCGCACGCTCGAAGTCGTCGGTGACCGGTCTGGTGAGGGAGCTGATTGACTCAGCCTATCTTCAGATCGAAGGCACGGAGTATCCCACGCTCGATTTAACGCGCAAAGGACAAGAGGTCTTGCAAGGGATCAGTGCAGTGGCGTTGAAGTATGCAGAGGAACAGCAGCCTGATTCACCGGTGAAGAAGCCGTCCCGCGAGAGGGCCACGTCCCTGGTTGCCCTGCGAGCATCGCCGGCGGACCCGCAGCTCTTTGAACGGCTCCGGCAACTCCGTACGGAGCTTGCCGAGGAAGAGGGCGTCGCGGCCTTCGTGATTTTTCACGACAAGACATTGAAGGCCATTGTCGGCCACAAGCCCGTGACGCCCGCTGCCCTGTTGGAAATTCCCGGCATCGGCGCCCTGAAGGCAGAACGTTATGGCCGGCGAGTGCTGGAAGTGGTGAATGGAGATAAATAGCTATCTCGCTATCTGAAATTTCCTGCCCGTGCGAAGCACGCTTGCAGTTCCCCGTACGTCCTCGTCACCGGAAACTGCGGGAACTCCTTGGGAAAGTGATCCGGGGGACGGAAAAAGAACCCCGCGTGGGCTTCTCCTAACATGGCGGTGTCGTTATAGGCATCGCCGGCGGCCAGGACGTGGAAGTTGAGTGATTTGAATGCGGCCACCGAGTGTTTCTTCTGATTCTGCATCCGCATGTGGTAATTGACGATGCGGCCGGCTTGATCGATCTCCAGCTGGTTACAAAAGAGCGTCGGGAATCCCAGCTGGCGCAGCAGCGGTTGGGCGAACTGATAGAACGTATCCGACAAGATGATCACCTGGCATCGCTCGCGGAGCCAGGCGACAAAGTCGACGGCGCCTTCAAGCGGGCCCATCTTGTCGATGACACTCTGGATATCGTGAATGGTGAGCTTGTGCTGATCCAGGATGGCCAGGCGCCGTGTCATCAAGGCATTGTAATCCGGCATCTCGCGGGTGGTAATTTTTAGTTCGTCGATGCCGGTCTTGAGCGCGACGTTGATCCAGATTTCCGGCACCAACACTCCTTCCAGATCCAAACAAGCAATCACGGGTTTGTGCATTCGTGTTTCTCCTTTGACGTCATGTACAATGCCAATGTGACAAGTGATGAGTGATCCGTGATGGGTGATGAGTGGAAGACGAGAGGGTTAAACCTTAACGGCTCATCACTGATTACACATCACCTCTTCTGAAACTCCTGGCTCAGAAACCGCCACATGTTGTCGAGGACCTGTTCCAAGAGGGACGAGCCAGACCAGGTCCGTCGGGATTCCTCTTCGTGTCGCTCGGCCCACTCCAAGGCCATCGGGAGCGGGATGAATCGAGGAGAAGAGCCGGTCAATGTTCCCCAGACCAGTCCCAGGATGGAACCAATTCGCATCGAGACCGGCAGGGGTGTGACCGGATTCTGCACCAGATCCTGACACAGTTCCGCCGGCGAGGTGACGAGGAGTTCCCGGCAAGCGGCTGGCCGTGCCTCGTAAATCGAACACATTTCGTTCTCCAAATAGGGACAAGGGATCCTTAACGCGTAGTAGGACCGGTTGATCGGGTCGAGTTCTTCATCCGGCACAGGCCTGGAGGCCTCTGCAACGTCGTTGAGCCGATCCCACAGGCCCTCGCGCATCACTCGATTCTTCGTGTCGCTGAGGCGGTTGAGCAGATGGGTTCGTCGATCCGTCGGCAGCTGCTCCACGTACTCTCGCAACGCGAATGCTTCCGGCGCGGAGAGCGGAACCAGCATGCGGCAACAGGCGGCGCAGCCCATCCGGCAGGAAATGGTCTGGCCTGCTTCGATGGCATGCCGGACTTCCAGCCGTGCGGCTTCCTCCCCCAGGCGGCGCGTGACTGGGACAATCGCGGTGATGGGGATGAATCCCGTCGGCACGTCGATGGCCGTGGTCAGCCGTCCGGCGGGGGTATTCAGCGCCACCTCAAATCGTTCGGCCATAACAACCCTTTGCCCACATTATTCATGAGCGCTTCTGCTGCAATCGCGGATCCGCTGCTGCGACAAGCCTGTCGGCAGGCAGGCTCGCCGCTCAGTCCCTCAACGTACTGTTTCAAGTACGTGTCGGTCCTTCGCGGCTCCGTATGCCTGTCTCGCAACGCGGCTGCGCGATTTCGCGACGAACCGTCATGAATAATGTGGGACAGCCTCGTGTCCTTTTCTTGTCGGCATCATAGAGAACCGTTCGTTGGCTGGTCAACCGCACAGTCCTATCAGGATGCTGAAAAAGCCTGCCAGCGTCGTTCTCGCATCGTTCAGACCCTCAACGTACCCCGAGGGTACGCCTTCGGGTCTTCACTCGCTGCGGCCTTGCTGACAGCCATTTTGAGCATCCTGCGGGAGTCTTCCCTTTTATCCTAGACGCGTAGACCATCGAGAAGCTCTCGCGTGCAAAAAATAATTTTCCCGTATCTTGTTAGTTCCGTACGCACGTCGGTTCTTGCTCCCTCTCCTGCACATCCGCATAATGTGGGCAAAGGAGAACGGCATGGCGTTGTCCGGTCATGTGGTGGGCTTGCTCAAAGAATACATGCAGGATCTGGTCGAGCAGGCGAAGCAGGAGACGGCGGCCCATGCCTCCTTTGGCTTTTCCGCTACGCCCTATCGGTCGGATCAGGCGCTGTCCGATTTGTTGGCCATTCTGGACGATCGCATCGAATCCGAAGGGGTGCAAGTCGGATTGCCGGACGGGTTTCTCCACCAGATGTGGGGACTCTGCAACGACGCCAGCGCCCAGGTGACGGAACGCGTGTGGTTGGAGATGAACAGCAACGACCAGCCGCCGTCGAAGGCCAGGGTTCGAGAGTTGACCTATCGTGCGCTGCTCACCGTTATCGAGGCTCCAGCTAGGAGGAACGATCAATGAAGTGTGCAATCATGTCTGGTGGCTCCGGGACCCTGCTTCTGGGGCTTATGCTGTGTGGGCCTGTGGGAGCGGCTGAGGTGGGCGATCGTGTGACGGAGCCAGAGGTCGATCTCGTGCCAGTGGTTGCCCAAGGTCTTCAGTCGCCGCTCTATCTGACCCATGCAGGCGATGGGTCCGGGCAGCTCTTTGTCGTCGAGCAGCCTGGAACGATTCGGGTCATCGTGCAGGGCATCCTTCAGCTTAAGCCGTTTCTGGACATCACGAATCGAGTCTTGTCGGGGGGAGAGCGCGGGTTACTTGGGCTGGCGTTTCACCCGAACCACCGGAAGAACGGCCGATTTTTCGTGAACTATACCAGGCGCGATGATGGCGCCACGATCCTTGCCGAGTATCGTCGGCAGGGTCTGAGTCTACAAGCCTCGACCGAGGAACGAACGCTGATGGTCGTGCCTCAGCCGTATGCGAATCACAATGGGGGGATGGTGGCGTTTGGACCGGATGGGCTTCTGTATATCGGTCGAGGCGACGGCGGCTCAGGCGGCGATCCGCAGGATCGCGCACAGAACCCAGCGGAGCTGCTAGGGAAAATTCTCCGCATCGATGTAGACGGCCCGCCGCCCTATGCCATTCCATCTGACAATCCATTCGCGCGCGCGGGTGGCCGTCCTGAAATCTTTGCCTCTGGGGTTCGGAATCCCTGGCGATTCTCCTTCGATCGTGAAACGGGAGCGCTCTGGCTTGCCGACGTCGGGCAGCACAAGTGGGAAGAGATCGATCTCGTCACGCGAGGGGGCAACTACGGCTGGCGTATTATGGAGGGAAGGCATTGTTTCCTCCCGGAGAAGGACTGTCAGATTGAGGGGCTGATCATGCCGATCTGCGAGTATGGCCATGACCAAGGCCGATGTTCAGTGACGGGAGGCTATGTCTATAGAGGCCGGAATTTCCCTGCGCTCCAGGGGAGCTACTTATTCGGGGACTACTGCAGCGGAGAACTCTTTGCTGTTCCTGTTGGGAACGGCGTGGCCGCAGGCAGTGAGCCGCGAGTGCTTCGAAAGAGCGGAATGCGGATTTCTTCGTTCGGCGAAGACGAAGTGGGCGAAGTCTATGTGGTTGATCACAGAGGAGGCCTGTACCGCCTCGGTCCTTCTCCCACACCGCCTGGTCGTTAGCAGGATGCTTAAACAGTTCGTGCTCTTCGTGTGCTGTCTGTCTGGTCCATCTGGTTAGTCTCATGCAACCAAACAAACCAGAGAGACCAGATCAGACCAAATGAACAAGCAGAGAGGTGACGAGATGCCACAAGGACGCCGCTACTGGCTGATGAAATCGGAACCACGCGTCTTTTCGATCGAGGATCTTGCACAATCTCCAAAGCAGACCACCTGTTGGGATGGGGTGCGGAACTATCAGGCGCGCAACTTCATGCGCGCGATGGCCGTCAGCGACCAAGTGCTTTTTTACCATAGTAATGCCGAGCCGCCGGCTGTGGTGGGGATTGCGGAGGTCGTGCGGACGGCTTATCCCGACCAGACGCAGTTCGACAAGACCAGCCACCACTTTGACCCGGCCAGTGTTCCCTCTGCTCCACGGTGGGATATGGTGGACATCCGGTATCGTCAGTCGTTCAAGACCAGTTTGCCCCTCGACCGATTAAGACAGGAACCTAAGCTGAAAGGCATGGTCTTGTTGCAAAAAGGTTCCCGCCTCTCGGTTCAGCCGGTGACGGAGGCGGAATGGGCTGTGGTGCTGAAGTTAACCGGGGCCAAGAGCTGCTAGCGGCGCAACTATCGTGGCATTCCAGAATTTCAATGGCCCCGCATGTATTTGGCAAGAGAAGAACATCTCGCAGGATGCTCAAAAAGTTCGTCCAGCAAGGCCGCAGGCGAGTTGAAACCGGAGGCGTACCCTCAGGGGTACGTTGAGGATTTCGATGAGCCGAGAACGACGCATGGGAAAAGGCGCGTCTCGGCGCGCCGGGGTTGGGCGGGTGAGAAGAGCGACTTTTTCAGCATCCTGTTAGGTTTTGGCTTTGCCGTTATCCAGATGCCGATGCTGCCAGTCGAGCCAGGCATGGCCAAGTTCGTGGGCAAGAATGTAGCGCCGTCTGGTCACGGGCAAGCGCTTGCGAAGATAAATGGTTTTGGTGGCGTCGTCCCAGATACCGTCGGCATTCGCGTCCCGACGGTCCATGTCGGCATCGGAAAGTTGGCGCACGGAGATCCGGTAGCCGAAGGGGAACACGACTCGAGAGGGCATGCGCAACATAACCGCTGCTCCTGAAATTGTATTAGCGTATCACAAACTCCTCTCCCGCTTCACGGCTGATATCTATAACGAAATCAATACATTAGATCATTTATCCATCCAAGAGTATGACACCTCTGCTGATTTACTCTTATCGGAATGTTCAGACTATTCCCCGTGGGGCGAGGTTTTGATCCCTCTCATCGATGCTGGTTCCTCATATTGCGGGGAAGACCTTCGACAACAACGAGATGTTCATTGGTGGCATAGGGAGATGCTGAAAAAGTCCGCCAGGAAAGAAGACTGTTATTTGGTTTTTTGGTTTGTCTCGTTTGTTTGTTGGTTGAACGAAACTAACCAGATGAACCAGATAAACAAAACAAACCAGATCAACCAGATCGACCAGACAGACCGGGCTTGTCTCAGACATGCGGACCATCAAAGTTCTCGCATGCAAAAAAGCTTTCCGGAGCCTGCTAGGGCGGGAGTATACTGATGGTAAGCGAGGTCTGCCATGCATCGTGTGCTCGTCCTGGGTGCTGGAAAGATCGGATCCCTGGTTGCCTGCCTCTTGTCAGAAAGCGGGGACTATGAGGTCTGTCTCGGTGACATCAACCTCGACGCCCCCAAGCGGTTCGTCGAAGATCTCGGTCTCTCGCGGGTGACGCCCCTGCTCCTCGACGTCCGACATCCTGACGCCATCAGCGCTTACATGACGGCGCATCGATTCGATGCGGTCCTGTCGAGCCTCCCGTATTACTGCAACCCCATTGTAGCCGGATTGGCTCGGGAACACCGGCTTCACTATTTTGACCTGACGGAGGACGTCGAGGTCACAAATCAGGTCAAAGTCCTGAGCACCGACTCACCGCAAGCCTTTGTGCCGCAATGCGGTCTGGCCCCCGGTTTCATCAGCATTGTGACGCACGACTTGATCACCCATTTCGATACGGTAGATACGGTCAAAATGCGGGTCGGAGCCTTGCCGGTTCATCCCAGTAACGCCCTCAAGTATTCGTTGACGTGGTCCACCGATGGCCTGATCAACGAGTACGGCAACATCTGTTACGGAATTGAGGAGGGGGAGAAGGTGCCCCTCCTGCCTCTCGAAGGGTATGAGACGATCGAGGTGGATGGACTCCTGTACGAAGCGTTCAACACCTCCGGAGGATTGGGAACGTTGGCGGATACCTATGCAGGGAAAGTCAGGACGATGAACTACAAGACACTGCGGTATCCAGGCCATTGCGAGAAAATTCAACTCTTGATGAAAGATCTCAAGCTGAATGAGGATCGTGAGACGCTCAAACGAATCCTCGAACAGGCGATTCCCCAGACACTGCAAGATGTCGTGCTGATCTA
>JBGPVY010000152.1:0-7065 GCA_041491905.1 Nitrospiraceae bacterium
CTGGCATCCGTTGCAGGCCGTTCTACCATGAACTGCGCCACTTGCGGCACGAATGAATTAGCCTGCGTATCGAAGACACGCAGTTGATTGACGTTGGTGTTGGGATTGTTGAAATTCTGTGTAAATGATGCTTCCGCAGCCCCGGATAACTTAAAGCCCAAGGTCGTCCACAGCCCCGGCGCATCAGTTTTCGTCTCCAGCGCCGTCAGCCGCTCCTGAACCGTCCCGGTCGGCGCCGCAGCAGGCGCATCAGCAGCGAATACAACGTTGCTGCCAAGCAGCGAGACCATCGCACACATGCCTATTCCTATTCCAATACGACCGCGTACAGACATAATACGTCCTCCTCGTCCGATTGGTGATTCGGTTGCTCCCTCGCCTTGCCTCTCTCACCTCGACGTCGTCGTCGCCACGCACGCCATTGTGCGCGACCGCCGGCCCCTAACAACCCACTCGCTTCTCACTTCCAGATCAATTCCCACCGGCCCATGAATGCACAATGTGTCAAAAAAAAGTCCTCTAGCCCACTGGGGCTGGAGGACGCCATTGTCCAGGCCGTACTATGTCGTAAGGCCGGTGGGAAACGCCGTTGTTCCCCTGTCTGATGGGCTCCTTGGAGCCCTTTTATACTGGGCGCCCTTATACATGCCCCAGAAAAATCTGTCAATTCCTTTCTTTGGCTAGCGGGATAGGCGGGACGAGCGAGACTGGCGAGAACCGGCTGATTTCTCTTGTTTATGTGGTCTGTTTGGTTTGTTTGGTTGAACTAAACCAACCAGATGAACAAAACAAACCAGATAAACCAGATCGACCTGTCCCCCCGTCCCGCTTGTCCCGCCCGTCTCGCTGGTATTAGCCGATTGTCTGTGCTAGATTCCCACCCACCTATGGCTCCTTCACTACATCATTCGGCACGACAACTGTCTCACAAGTCTTTGATTTTCCCAGCAGCTGACCCTCGTTTCACGTCTCACGTCTCACGGTTCACGGTTCCTCTGATCAGCATCCTGCTGGCCCTCCTCTGTTTAGTCGTTACCGCCTGCAGCACGACCGGCCTGACCGGCAAAATCCTCTTCGACGATCCGCGCGGAACCGTGTCTCTTCAGACGATGTCCGATCAGTCGATTCAGGCCAGTCATCCGATCAACCTGGACCCGACCCTTCTCGCCAAGATATTGAGAGGCATAGAGATTCAGGATCAAGAGCATGGCATTCAGAAATATCTCGCAGGTCCATCATCTTCCGTCCCCGTCTTCTCGGACGATCAGATACGATTCCTCGCTCCCCTGCTTGCAGAGGGCTTACGTACGGCAGCGCCAGATCAGTGTATAGCGTATCGTGTCCAGACTACGCACAAAGGTTCCTTCTTAGAATCTTCGACCACAGAAACCACCGCCGGTTCCTTCTATGCCTATGGCCGAATGCTGTATGTGATTCTCTCTCAATATCGATATTCACCGACGCGGACGAACCTGACGACCGCAGGCGACATGGCCTATCGATCGCGTCCGCCAGATTCTTCAGGCCTCCTGAACCGTATCCTGCTGTTCACCCCGAGCGATGCCCAACGGTCTGATGCCTTCGATCCGCCGGAAGGAGGAAAGTCGACCGACAGATTTCTCGCCATCGATTATCAGATGCTGCAGCATGCGCCGCCGGCAACAGCAACGACTGAGCAGACTGCGCCTCAGATGGACCGCGTGACCTCGCCGATGCGCGAGTCTCCAGCAGGAGCCAGCGCATCCGAAGCCCCGGCTCATACCACAGAGACCCTGGCTCAGGAAGTGGAAACCCTCAGGAAGGAACTGCAATCCGTTCAAAAACAACTCGACAGCCAGACCACCAAGCAAGACAGCCAAAAACGGAAAACCACCCCGCCATCGAAGCCGCAACCGACAGCCCCATAAACATCAAGCCCAGTCTATCTGGTTTATTGGTTGATTTGGTTCATCTTGTTTATACGGTTGGTCTGGTCCAACCAAATAAACAAAACAAACCAAACAAACCAAATGAACAAGTCAGACTTCTATGAGTTTCGATAGCCGTTCGTGATCGGCATCCGCCGATCCTTCCCCAAGGCCCGATGCGTGATCTTGATGCCGATCGGCGCCTGCCGGCGCTTGTACTCGCTGCCGTCCACCATCGCGATCACGCGCGCCACCGTGGCGCGGTCGTACCCAGCTTCGACGATCTCTTCGAGAGAGCGGTCTTCTTCCACATAGGCCTGGAGAATGGGATCAAGTATTTCGTAGGGCGGCAGCGAGTCTTCATCCTTTTGGTTGGGCCTCAGCTCGGCGGTCGGCGGTCGATCTAACGTTCGTTTGGGAATCACCGGGGTTGTGCCGCGGAGGTTGCGGAGCCGCGCCAGGCCATACACCATCGTCTTGGGCACGTCTTTGATCACGGCAAAGCCGCCGGCCATGTCGCCATACAACGTGGCATACCCCACGCTCATCTCGCTCTTGTTGCCTGTGGTGAGCACCAGATGACCGAACTTATTGGAGAAGGCCATGAGGAGATTGCCCCGGATGCGGGCCTGGAGATTCTCTTCCGTCGCATCGGGCGCACGCCCTTCGAACATCTCAGCGAGCGCGTGCCGATAGGTGTCAAACATCGTCGTGATGGGAATTGTCCGGACGGAGATCGCAAGTCGTGTCCCCAATTCGGAGACATCGTTGTGACTGTCTTGCGACGTATAGGGCGACGGCATGAACAGACCCCACACGTTCTCGGCGCCGAGCGCATCGACGGCAAGCACGGCGGTCAGCGCCGAGTCCACTCCGCCGCTCAAGCCGATCACGACACGCGTAAATCCATTTTTCCTCACGTAGTCGCGTACCCCCAACGTGAGAGCCCGATACACTTCCTCCAGCTGGTCCAGGACCTCCGCCACATCGGGGACCGCGCGCACCAAAGTTTTTTCAACAGATGGAAGCGGCGCAGCATAGACCTCCACAGCGGAGGCAACCCGGCGCGGCAAGAGCTTTTTCCGTCCGGTTCGTCTCACCCGCGCGACAGCCTCCATCTTGAGGTCGGCGACGATCAGATCTTCTTCAAAGGCTTTCCCACGCGCGATGACCTCACCTTGGTGGTCGAGAATCACACTATTCCCGTCGAAGACCAGTTCATCCTGACCACCGACCGCGTTGGTGTAGGTGAGCACCACTCCGTTTTCCCTCGCGCGGGTCGCCAACATCTGCTCGCGTACCCGGCTCTTGCCCAGATGAAACGGCGAGGCATTGATATTCACGATGACTTCGGCGCCTGCTGCCGCCTGGAACCCGGTCGGACCTTCCGGCAACCAGACATCTTCACAAATGTTGACTCCGACCACCGTACCGCGCAGACGGATAAGCGGCAGCCGCCGGCCTGGATGGAAATAGCGGCTCTCGTCAAACACCCCATAGTTCGGCAAGTACCACTTGCAATAGGTCGTGATGAGCTTCTGATCTGCGATGACCGCCGCCGCATTGTAGAGTTCGTGCGCGCCGGCCGGCACCGCCGACGAGCGAGCCGGTTTGGGATCTAGTCCATCGCTCTGGCTGACATAGCCCACCACCGCGGCAAGGCCCCGACAGTGGCGAGCTATTTCCTGGAGCGCGCGGCGGTTGTCCACGACAAAACGTGGCTTTAACAAGAGGTCTTCAGGCGGATAGCCGGTGATCGCCAGCTCCGGGAATGCGACTAAGTCGGCCTTTGCCTTCTTCGCCTCGCGCAGCCAGGTCGTAATCCGGCGGAGGTTCCCATCCAGATCCCCGACCGTCGAATTCATCTGCACCATGGCGATACGAAAGGTACGCATAGTTACCACCAGGTTGGTGAAAATGACCTCCAACTTCGTTCTCGGCTCGCAAGCGTCCTCAACGTACCCCAGAGGGTACGCCTGCGGTACTTGCGTCGCCTGTGGCCTCGTTGGAATGTCATTTTGACCAACTGGATATCACACAATACTCAACATGCACTTGCGCAAGGATAGCATCCAGTTGAAGGGGTATCAAACAGCTTCTAGCAGGCTGCGGAAAAACCATTCCAGCCCAGCGGAATTTCGATGGCATGCACGTCTACGACAAGAATAGATCACCTCCGCAGGATGCTCAAAAAGGCCAGCCTTCTCACCCGCCCGACCCTGGCGCGCCGAGACGCGCCTTGTCCCAAGCAAGGCCGCAGCAAGTATCTAAAATAGTTCTTCCAAGCTTGCTCGTTGACTTTGTCCTGGGATGGCCCGGATGAGTCCCCCACTGCGCGCAACGTTCTCACCCGCCCACCCACTGGCACGCCGAGACGTGCCATAGCCCGGGCGAGGGTCTTCCGATTTTCACACTTCGCCATCAGGGGAACAGCCAGACTGTCCTTCACTGCGCGCATCGGACGAGCACAGTTTTATCGTGCGCGTTCTGCGAGCAAGAAGGATGGTCTGGCTGCTCCCCTCCTGTTCTTCTGAGACCGCGCGTTGCGCGAGCACAGGGGACGCACCAGGCCATCCCTCTCCCTGCTGGCGGACTTTTTCAGCATCCTGTTAGCCAGTGAGCTCGCCGGCTCAGTACCGCCGCAGATTCGGGACCGGAAGATTCCAAAGGTCTTCCCGAACCGCCGCCCAGAGCACACCCAGCGTCTCAGTAAGGTCTGGAGCCGACCGTGCGACGAATTTGACCGCCAGACCTGGAGCTGCCGGGGTTGAGACCGCTCCCAGCACCAGGCCAGGACGCTGTTCCAGAATAGCCGCTAGTACTGCGTCGAGACGTTTCCAGACATCGGGCTCGACCTCATCGCCGATGACAAAGAGCGATGCCACATAGTCCCAGCTTCCGACGAGGCCTACCGATTCAGGCAGTCGGCCTGGGACCAGGCAATATCGTTCGATGACCGACCGACCTAGCGGCGTTCTGATGCAGATCTCGTTTTCGATCGATGTGAATGCCCAGCGCTCCTGCCGGGCAACCCGACCGGAGGCTATGGAGTCCCACAGTACCACTGTCGCACCAGGTGCAAGATCCACATGGATCGATTGGCGAACGCGAGACCCGGCAAAAGGGATCGTGACCTCGGGCAACCATTCCAACCGAGCTTTAGGACCAACCGAAAGACGAACCTCCTGCACAGCCGGCTCAGACAGACTTCGATAGACACGATTGGCGGATGGACTCGTCATCAGCACATGCGTCCCGGCACGGAGCTGCGCCTCAACCGACACATGATCGCCGCCGACCAAACCACCGGATGGATTCACGAGCCAGGTATAGGCGCACCCGCTGTCGTCGAGATACGAAGGAGGAAAGTGATGCCAGGGACTCGTGCAAGACGAGCACGTGAGTATCGTGCGGGGGCCCGCTCGCTCGAACTCATAGGACAGTGCACCACGACGGCCAACTGTTTCAAGCACAGACTGGTTGATCTGGTTTATTTTGTTTATCTGGTTCATCTGGTTTATCCGGTTAGTCTGGGTCAACCAAACAAACGAGACAAACCAAACAAACCAAATAACGGTCTTCGTACACTGGCGGACTTTTTCAGCATCCTACTAGCATCCTACTAATGGCGATGCACGTGATGCGGCAAAAGCTGCTCAACCCAAGTGCTCACCTGGTCGAGCCCCTGTCCTGTCTTGAGATTCGTAAAGAGATAGGGCAGGTCGCCCCGCATTCGCCTGCTGTCCCGATCCATCACGGACAAATCGGCTCCGACATGCGGCGCGAGATCGACCTTGTTGATCACCAGGAGATCGGACCGGGTGATTCCAGGACCACCTTTGCGTGGGATCTTATCACCGGCTGCCACATCAATCACATAGATGACTTTGTCCGCGAGTTCAGGGCTGAATGTCGCAGCCAGATTGTCGCCGCCGCTCTCGACAAACATCATCTCGACATCGGGATGGCGCTTGAGCAAATCGTCCAAGGCCTCCTGATTGTGCGAGGCATCTTCACGGATCGCCGTATGCGGACAGCCTCCGGTTTCGACGCCCAGAATGCGGTCTTGAGGCAGCGCTCCCTGACGCATGAGAAACTCGGCATCCTCCTTGGTAAAGATGTCATTGGTGACCACCGCCAAACTCACGTGATCACGCAGACGGCGGCAGAGCGCTTCGACAAGCGCGGTCTTTCCAGACCCCACCGGCCCACCGACACCAATCACAGGAATATGACGCGCCCGCGCCGCCGTTACATGCCCGTTGCCACAATGATGTTCATCCGCTCGATGCATAATAAGAAAAGGGCTTATAGCAACAGCTAAGAGCGAAAGAGTCTCGACTCCAGCCGACTATGCCGCATTGCGTAAATGTCCTGGACCGGTGACCAAGACTGAAGGACTCGTTGATGCGCTGCTTTGTGACTGACTCGTTCGATCACCTCGAGCCAGCTCTCCAATAACCGCTGTCCCTCACGCTGACCGATCGGCATCAACTTCATCGCCGCCGCCACAAAACCTGTCGCTGTTTGGTAGAGGAACGCGGCAATGCTGTCTTCTTTGGACCAACCGGCCGCCGCCAGCGTGAGACCGAAACTCACGGCCAGATGTCCTGGCGTCTGCTCAGCCTCAACCGCCGCAAGATAGTCTTCGATCAGTGAATGTCTAGCATGTTGATTCACGGCCAACCGAATCACCTGGCGTCCCATCTGCCGGCTGGCTGTCCGTGATTCACGGCCCAGCTTCATCGCCTCCAGTTCTCGATCCGCCTTGAGGGCAATTTCCAAGCTGCCGGAAACACACGCATCATGCGCCAATCCTACTGCCACCGCTTCGCGCTCACCTATTCCAGTCGTGAGCGACTCAACCACGTAACGCGACAGCTCTTCCGCATTCCGAACCGCACCACCCTGCACCGCCGCCTCAAGTCCTGAAGAGAAGGCATAGCCTCCTGATGGAAAGAAGCTATCGACGAATCGAAGACCTTTCAGAAGAGACGAAGTGTCCACAAAATTCTCCTCGAATCCCTTCTTCGCGGATGCTCAAAAAGATTAGCCAACTAGGCCGCAGGCGACGGCAAAGCCGGAGGCGTACCCTCTGGGGCGCACGGTGCGACGAATAAGGAGCACCAAGTCTGTGCGCGCCGCCGAGTGGTGAGGC
>JBGPVY010000002.1:0-30115 GCA_041491905.1 Nitrospiraceae bacterium
GCCGGTTCGACCGTTCGCACGAGAGCATTGACAGGCTTTTTCACGATCTGGCATTGATAGACCCTCACGACGGTCCTTAGCCCGCATGATTCATAAACGTTTCTGCTGCAATCGCCGATCTGCTGCTACGACAGGCCTTCGGCCGGCAGGCTCGCCCCTCGGACCCTCACCGTACTGCAAGAGTACGCATCGGGTCCTCAAGGCTCCGCGCGCCGGTCTCGCGACGCAGCTCAACGATTTCGCGACGAACCGCCATGAATGATGCGGACTAGCCCCACCGATCCGTGAATGACTTAGAGAAAATGAGGCCGTGCCTATGAACGCGTTACAAAACGTGGTCGATTACGGAGTCATCGGACTTCTATTAGCGCTCAGCGTCTGGACAGTGGCCGTCGCGGTGGAGCGGTGGCTCTTTTACCGCCGTGTTGATCTCGCCCAGTACCCCAACAGCCTGGGATTGGAAATGGCGTTGACCAAACGCCTGGTCATCATTGGCACAGTGGCCGCGAACGCCCCGTATATTGGCTTGCTGGGCACCGTGTTTGGTATCATGCTCACATTCCATACGATGGGCACCTCCGGCACCATGGCCGTCAATGCCATCATGATCGGGCTCAGCCTCGCGCTGAAAGCCACAGCAGTCGGGCTGCTGGTGGCAATTCCCTGCGTTGTCATGAACAACGTGCTCCGACGGAAGGTGGCCGAGATCCTCGCCCTACACAAGGAATACTATGCAACGAGACATTGATCAGATCAACGTCATCCCCCTCGTGGACGTCATGCTGGTACTGTTGGTCATCGTGCTGACCACCGCCACCTTTATCAGCAGCGGACAGATTCCGGTCAATTTGGCAAAAGCGAAAGAAGTCAGCGATCGCAAAGATGCGCCCATCGTGATCACCCTGACTGCCGACGGCACGCTCTTTCTCAACGACCGTGCAGTTCCCGAAGGAGGGCTCCAAGGTGCGCTGACTGCGGAACCTCGAGAATTGGCGGTCGTCGTCAGGGCGGATAAAGTCACCTTGCTCGAACGATTCGTGTCCGTGGTGGATGAAGTGCGGGGGTTGGGATTTCAACAAGTCAGTCTGGAGGTTATCCGACTGTGATCGCTGCTGAGCCACATCGCTCCGGAGGCCATAAGGAAGCTCACGTCCAGGGCTGGCTCGTCTCCGTCCTCTTACACGGCACAGTGGCTCTCGCAGCTATCCTGCTTGTGAAGCAGATCCAACTCGCGCCGCAAGATGAACCGTTCAAGTGGAACGTCGCCATGGTGTCGACGACACAGCCGGTCCAACCAACGGCGTCATCCCCGAACCAGGCTCCGGCCCCGTCTGTTCGGTCGACGACCACGGTTCCCTCTCCCCACGTGCAGCAGACTGCGCCGGCACAGACACTCCCGTCGCCCCAGCCGCTTGCGCAACAGACGACTCCTTCGATTTCTGAACGGACCGTCACCCCGGTGGTGACTGAGCCTCCCGCACAGACCCCACCGCAACCAATGGTTCCCTCACAATTAGAGGCTCACACAACACAACCAGCCGAGCCAATCAGACATGAGACTGTGGCACCGATGGTCGCCGAGTCTACATACATAATGAAACCGGCCGAAGCATCGGTGGCAGTCTCTGCTGAATCTGGTACCCAGACGACACCATCGAGCGCGCCGTCCGCAATCCTCGGATACACCGCACAATCTGACCAGGCTCCGGCACCAACGCAAATGGCAGCCATCTCCTCGGCACCAACGAACGCGCCGACTACGCGCGACTACGGGTGGCTCTCTGAAGCGATTTTACGTCGTGTGGAAGAATTGAAACGCTACCCCGCCTCAGCTCGGGTAGATCACGCCGAGGGAAAAGTCGTGGTGAAAGCCGCGATCAACGAGGACGGGAGCATCGGCGAGGTGGAAGTCTTTCAGAGTTCTGGACATCCCGGTCTCGACAAGGCCGCTGTTGAAACAATGCGGGAAGCAGCCCCGTTCCACTTACCTCGTCCATTAGGACAGCCGCGCATGACGATCAAGATTCCGATGAGCTATCGATTAGACCGCTAGCCCACATTATTCATGACGGTTCGTCCGGCCACTTCTCCACCGTTCGACTGGCGATCGTTCCGCGCCCTCCCGCCTCACGGCTTACGTATCCGATCCCGCAACCCTGAGGACACATGGACCAGGCCTTCATCATCCACGATGATAGCCTCCACATCCGGCAAGGCTTCGACCAGCTGCATTCCCGTTTCAGCCCCCATAACAAATATCCCTGTGTCCAACCCATCTGCCCAGACCCCTTCACGGGCAATGACTGTGACGCTCTGGCAGCTGCGGGCTGGTTGGAGCGTGCGCGGATCGAGAATATGATGATATCGGACCCCCTCTCGCTCGAAGAAACGTTCATAATCCCCGGCGGTAGAAATAGCTTCGTCCTGCAGATCAATCCACGCCAGCACGGATCCATCTTTTCGTGGGTGTTGAATACCGACGGGAAACATCTTCCCACCCGGCAAACGTCCGAATGTTTTGATATCCCCTGACAGCGCCACAACTCCTGCAACAGCGCCTGCTCTCCTTAACGCCTCGACGGCTTGATCTGCTGCGTAACCCTTGCCGATTCCCCCCACATCGATTCGCATCCCTGCTTTCCCAAGATAGATCGTCTGCTCCCGCACATCGACATGGACGGACATCAGATCGACCAAGGGACGGAGCGCATCCAACTCAGATTCTGTCGGGATGCGTTGGCTTTCGGTCACACGCCAGGCATCCACCGCCGGGCCAATGGCGATATTGAATCCGCCGTCGGTCATCTCCGCAACCTGAATCGCACGTTGGACGACCGTCAGCGTCTCGGGACTCACATGAACCGGCATGACCCCCGCCGAGGCATTCACGCGAGAAAGCTCGCTCGTTGGAATCCAGGTGCTCAGGAGTTCTTCTAAGCGGCGGATTTCAGCAAACCCGGCGGTCGCCGCAGCTTGCGCGACAGACTCACTCCGTGCCACCGCCGTAATCTTGACCAACGTGCCCATCTGCATCTGGGCCCTGGTAACAACGGCCGATTCCTGGCCAGCGGGTATCCCCATACAGCCAGAGAGGGTGCTACACAGCAGCGTCAGGAACCACGTCTGGCTGCGAAACGACTTATTGAACAGGTTGCAATGCACGCGTTCCTCTCCCCCTCCCCTACGCCAAAGAGGCGACGGATTATAGGACATGACAGGGCCTAATGCACTCCTTCCTCGATGAATTGAGCGCCATTGATCCGCCTTGACTTTCGAGCATCGATTAGGATATTAATAATTGTTCTCAATATCATTTATACAGGGATGCGTCTCGTATTGACTGGCCCGACGACTCCTATGTGCCACTCCACCGGCTGCAGCGAAACCCGCTGCGAGTGCGGTCAACTGATCGCCAAGGTGCGCGGACAAGGGTTAGAGCTCAAGTGCAAGCACTGCAAACGCATTGTTGTCATCCCCTTCTCTTCAATCGAAGGATGGGGCACCGTTGCATCATGATTCGTCTCACGAAAGGCGGCATTCGAAGCATCGCCGCGCAGTTCCTTTGTCCGTACTATTTATTTCTTCAAGAAGGCCAGAGACCATTGAGTCCCGAGTCAGACCACAACCTTACTCAACTTGGAGGATGCCGATGAAGATCTGGTCAATCCTCGGGGCTCTCGTGATTACAGCTTTGCCGTTTACTTCGGTCTGGGCTGAGAACATGACCCCGGAGGACATTAAGAAGTTAGTGGATGAAGCCGTAACCAAGCGGCTGCAGGAACAGGAGCGCCGCGAGGGCGTTACGGAAAAACGAGAAGGCACTGCCTCCCCGCAGAGCGAACCAGGCATTGGCTCCCTGCCGGAAGTCGGAAAAGAACGACGAACCGAATCGCAGCCGGCCTTGTCCGTTGGGTCGAGCGGGTCTGGTCGGCTGGTCTATGCCAAGCCGTTCGTGTCCTCACCAAAAGCCATCGTCGGTGGATACTTTGACATCCAATACCGCTCACACAGAAAAGGTGTCTTAGAAGGCTATGGCAACGGGACGACCAATGGCTTTGACCCGCAACGGTTTGTACCCTTCATTTATGCGGATATTACTGAGCATGTGAAGTTTGCTTCAGAACTTGAGATCGAGCACGGGATCAGAGCGTCCGATAGCAATGAAATCAGCTTGGAATTTGCTCATATGGACTATCTCGTGAATGAACCAGTCAACATTCGGGCGGGGATTCTGCTCATCCCCATCGGCAAGTTTAACCTACTCCACGACTCACCACTGAACGACTTGACGGACCGCCCGCTTGTCAGCCAGTTCGTGATTCCATCAACCATGTCCGAGACAGGCGCGGGCTTCTATGGCACCTTCTATCCTGGCCGTACAAGCAAACTGGACTATGAGTTGTATGTGACGACCGGTCCTTGTGGGTATAACAAGGACGGCTCCCCGCGCGTCAGTGAGGGAAGCGGCACGAAAAACTCCCGCCAGCGGAAATGCGCATCCGATGACGGACTTGACATTAATAACGGCAAAGCGGTCTCAAGCCGTGTAGCCTTTAGCCCGATGCTCGGCGTAGAAGTCGCCGGATCGAGCTATTTCGGCAATCAATCCCCTACCAGCTATAACCCCCTGAGTATCACTGCGGTTGACTGGACATTGCAACGAGGGCCGTTCGAACTGATCGGAGAGGCCGCCTGGGCTTATGCCAGAGGAAATTCTCGTGCTATTCCTGGAGCTACCACTGTTGGCCCTCCTCCTGTTGCCATTCCTCCCGGAACGCTGCTTTCCGGTGTCAATACGTTCAATCCCCTTGCAGCTCCTCCACAACGGATGCAGGGATTTTATCTCCAGAGCAACTACCACTTCATGCCGGCCATCCTGACCAGACTCTCGCCGAAGCGGTTTGGAGAAGGCTCTACGTTTACAGCCGTCATCCGATACGATCGCGTCAACTTGAATATGGATAACCGGGGCGAGAACCAAGGCCGGCTTGAACAGATTTCATTTGGCCTGAATTATCGCCCCGTGGAAGATGCCGTCTTTAAGATCAGCTATCAGTACATGCCGATGGCGTTTAACCCGAACACAAGTCGGCGAATCCATGACAGCGCGTTTGTGCTTTCAGCCGCGACGTATTTCTAAGGCGAACACAGGCGATCCCTTTCTACCGGAGAGGGACCGCCGTGAGCAAGAAAAAGCAGTGTGCATAATGCCTACCCTTCGAATAGCCATGGTAGTCCTCGCGCTCCTTTCTGTCGGATGCGCCGTTCTGAGCGGGAGCCGAGAGCAATATTTTGTGTGCTCCTATGACAGAGTCTGGGATGCCGCGCTCGAGACCATGAAGGGGCAATCCGTCGCGACCTACGATAAAGAGAAGGGACTGATCGAGACAAGCTGGCTGGACGTCCCACCAACCTCAGAACGGTCCTTCGGCATCTTTGGGCGGGAAGGCTTTGGCAACAAAGAACGCGCACGCATGACGGTGTCCGTCAAACGAATGAATGACGTGGCCTCTGTGAGCGTATTGGAAACCAGGCAGCAATGGCATTCACACGGCGGTGTCACCTCGCAAGCCATCAAGTGGTGGCCCGTCGAACCATCGGAAGATGCGACGAATGACGTCGTCGATCGGCTCAACGCCAAGCTGAAAGAAAAGGGGTGTGTTCCCGCATGATGACTCGATTGCTCGTGCTCTCACTGGCACTCTCCTTTATCATGTCCCCGGCCATGGTTTGGGCTGAACGGGTGTGGGATAGCGAGCTCAAACGTTATTTAACGGAACAAGAAATGTCGATGGCCGAAGTCTTCCTCAGTGAGGAAGAGGCGATCAAGCTGATGTTTCCAAAGTCCGAGCGCATCAAAAAAGAAATTCTGAGAGTTCCCACGGATAAGAAGATGGCGATTGAAGAACGTATCGGCTGGAAATTCCCCGAAGATGCCTTTGAGGTCTACATCGGCGAAACCGGGACGCAGGTCGACGGCTACGCCCTGGTGCAAAATACCATCGGCAAACACAAGCCGATGACCTATATGGTCGGAGTCGACGCACATGGCCGCGTCTCGAACGTGGAACTGCTCGTCTTTCGCGAAGCGCGCGGCAGTGAGGTGCGCACCAAACGATTCAACGCACAGTATGAAGGGAAAACGGTCCTCGATCCGGTCCGCATCAACAAAGACATCATCAATATCAGCGGCGCTACGATGTCGGTTCGCTCCATGAGCGCCGGCGTCAAGCGCGTGCTCGTACTCATCGATGAATTCTATTTGAAACCGGCGGGGCTGGGCAGCGATACTGTGGCCATAAGGAAATCGGAGAAGGGGATCTTCGGCTCCATCTTCGGAAACTAACAGGAGTAGACGATCTTCTCACCATGCGTAACTTCAATACCCGCTTCCGTCTCCGCGACTCAGATCGGCACATCCGGCTGGTCTACACCTTCTTTCTCTTCTTGATGCTGACTGGCTTTACCTTTTCCTTCTTCTGGGCCCACAGCATGACGGGGCTCTCGCCACAAGGAATCGCCAATCACTACCGGGGGTCGGATGTCACATTCGGCGAACCGATGTCGTTCCGAGAGCTGGCAGAAATCACCCACTTCCACCTCTTTACGATGCCGGTCGTGTTTATGATTCTCGTACATGTGCTCTATCTCACCAACGCAGGCAACAGACTGAAAGTCGTCACGACCTGGATCTCATTCGGTGGGGTGACGCTGGACCTGCTGTCTCCCTGGCTGATCAGCTACGTCTCGCCCATTTTCGTGTTAACCATGCTGACAGGCGATACCCTCATGACGGTAGGTTTTCTCATCATGATGGTGATCCCTCTCTACGAGATGTGGGTTTTGAATCAGCCGCTGATGGCAGGAAAGCACGGGGAAAAGGAATGAGCTAGCAGACCATGGTGTCGTGTTGCTCAGAGTCGACGGTTGCTCGTGAGAGGCGGGGAATGCTGAACGGGACTGGTGCTTACGCCCCCTCTTTCTTAATCTGTTCCGCCAGGTAGTTCTCCAGTCCCACCTGCTTGATCGTTTCCTGTTGCGTTTCGATCCAATCGATATGTGCGTCCACGTCTTTGGCCATATCCTCAAGCATGTGCCGCGTGGTGAAGTCTGTCACCTTCGTACAATGCACCACGCCATCACTTAACAAGGTGAGCATTTCTTGTTCGGCTTTTAAATCCAGCTTCAACTGCTCAGAAACAGTTTCTCCTACCTGCACAGTATTCATGCGTTGCACGTTCGGCACACCATCCAGATAAAGGATGTGGCCGATGAGCTCATCGGCGTCTTTCATCTCAGCGATGCTCCGCTCTCGCACTTTTTGGTGGAGCCGTTCATAGCCCCAGTTCTCACACATCTTGGCATGGACAAAGTATTGGTTGATTGCCGTCAGATCTGCGGTCAGGATCTTATTGAGGATGTTGACGACGCCCTCTTTCGCTTTCATGGTTTCTCCCCTTTCTCAAGTTGGGTAGGCCCTCGTACAAGGGGCACATTCGTATTTTGGGCCGCATGTGCTAATTATCAACACCGCTGCACAATTCGTCAACTCCATGGTCGAGTCACGTGAGGCTCGCGCGCTTCTCGTCGATGACACTGGTTTTCAATCTCGCAGAAAGCTGAACACGGACGTCAGAGAATCTGCTCCGCAATCGTTTGAGTTGATAGGGCGAAGGTGGAAGGAACGAATGTAAGGAGGAGAATCGGTTTAGCCTGCTTCGCGGTAGCCACACTCCTCGCTACGGCATTGGACGCTGCGGCCAACTTGCTTGCTGACTTTTTCAATGAGGAACGGGGCGCTGCAGGTTGGGCAAGCCTTGTTGATCGGACGATCCCACAGGGCATATTCGCACGCCGGATACTTACTGCAAGCAAAGAACGAACGCCCTTTTCGCGTGCGCTTCTGGACGAGATCGCCGCCACAGCCAGGCTGAGGACACTTCACACCCAGCGCGAGCGGCTTGGTGGTCTTGCACTCCGGATAGGCGGAACAGGCGATGAACTTTCCAAACCGCCCGGTCTTCACTACCATCGGGCTGCTGCATTTCTCGCACTTCTCATCCGTCGTCAACTCAATCTTCGGGACAATTTTAATGGTGCCATCCTCGAGCTTCTCAAAGTTCTGCGTGTTCTTGCAGGGAGGCTTGTCCTTGTACGCCGGACAGGCGAGAAACTTGCCGTTACGTCCCCATTTAATCTCCATCATTCTGCCGCACTTCTCGCAGGGAATACCCGTCGGTGGCTCTACCGTATCTTTGGGACCAGGAATGGTTTTGGCCTTTTCCAGATCCACCGCAAACGGGCCGTAAAAATCTCGAACGGCTGTCACCCAGGGCTTGCTCCCTTCTTCGACTTCATCCAACTCCTCTTCCATGTGCGAGGTAAAGTCGACGTTGATCAGGTCCGGGAATCCCTTCATCAGGAAATCGTTCACGGTCCGCCCTGTTTCGGTGGGGGCGAACCGTCCGTCCACCTTCTCGGCATATTTGCGATCTTGAATTGTCGAAATGATGCTCGCATAGGTGGATGGCCGGCCGATGCCTTTTTCTTCCAATTCTTTGATCAACAAGGCTTCGTTATACCGAGGCGGAGGCTGGGTGAAGTGTTGTTTCGAGAGCACGCCGGGGACCGTCTGTCCCTCCTGGGACACGAGCCGCAGCCGCTCTCCCTCGCTGAGCAGAGGCAGCTGGCGTTCGGTCTCGTCCTCGACCTCCTGTTCGCTCTTTGGTTTCTGCGCGAAGAGCTCCTTGTCGATCCCCTCCATGTAGACAATCGTATGGCCGGGAAACTTCACCACGGTGCCGGTTGATCGGAAAAGAAATTTCTCGTTCGTCTTGACGGGACTCGAGTCCACGCTAGTCACGTCGAAGATCGCAGGGACCATCTGCGACGCGATAAACCGATTCCAGATCAACTGGTACAGCTTATGGACATCCGGCTCTAAGTACTGTCTGATAGACTCCGGGTCGCGCGCCGCTGACGTGGGACGAATCGCTTCGTGTGCCTCTTGCGCCGCTTTCTGCGTCTTGTACACGTTCGGCGTGGCGGGCACGTATTCTGCGCCAAACCGTTCCTGGATCACCTGGCGTGCTTCCGTCATCGCCTCGTTCGAAATGCGCGGGGAATCCGTCCTCATATAGGTAATGAGGCCGGTCTGACCTTCCGTTCCGATTTCTATCCCTTCGTACAGCTTCTGCGCCAGGGTCATCGTCTTCTTCGATGAGAAATGCAGCTTACGCGCTGCTTCCTGTTGGAGCCGGCTGGTGATGAAGGGCGCGACGGGATTCCGTCTCTTTTCTTTTCGCTCAATCGAGTCAACGACAAACTCTTTCCCTTGAATGGCCTCGACGATGCGCCGCGCATCAGTCTCCGTCGCAATCGAGGCGTCCTGCCCGTTGATACTGTACAGCTTGGCTTCGAACGGAGGGGGGTTGGTCCCTGACAGCACCACCGAAATCGACCAATACTCTTCCGCGCTAAACGCGTCTCGTTCCTGTTCACGTTCACAAATCAATCGCATCGCCACGGACTGGACCCGGCCCATGCTGAGTCCGCGACGCACCTTGGTCCAGAGCAATTGGCTGCCTTGGTATCCGACTATCCGGTCAAGCACTCGGCGGGCCTGCTGCGCATTCACCAGCTTCATATCGACCTGCCCCGGGGATTGCAGCGCACGCTTGATGGCCGATTCCGTGATTTCGTTGAAGAGAACCCGGAAGACCTTGCCCTCTGTTTGCTTCTTGGACTTGGATTTGGGTTTGCCGAGCAACTCCTGTTCGAGGTGCCACGCGATGGCCTCACCTTCTCGGTCAGGGTCCGGCGCGAGGAATACCTTGTCGGCCTCTTCCGCCTTTTTCTTAATCTCCGCCAATACCTTCGATTTTCCCTTGATCGTCACATACTGCGGCTCGAAATCGTGTTCCAGGTCAACGCCAAGCTTGCTGGTGGGAAGATCCTTAATATGGCCGACCGAAGCCATGACGGTATAGCCCCGCCCAAGATACTTACTGATGGTACGTGCTTTCGTCGGGGACTCGACAATAATGAGTGCCTTGGCCATGAAGACTCCGGTTCGCTAGAGGGTTACTCTCTCATCCGTATCAAATAATACAAATCTGTGCAACTGTTCGACGATTACGCCCGAAGGTAGCGTTGCCCCGGCAGCTGTCTGACTCGCTGTCGAAGCTCCAGGGACAAGAGCGAAGCCATCACAGTGGACACCGACAACCCTGTGGTGACAATCACGTCGTCCACTGTGAGCGGGTCATACGACAAGGCATCATACACCCGCTGCTCCTCTTTGCCCAACTGATCGCCGGGCACGTTCTTCTCTCGAGAAGGCTGCAAGCGTAGGCGCAACGCCTGTTCCAGCTGCGGCAGGACCGCGTCGATGACATCCTGCGCGCATTCGATCAAGGCCGCACCCTCTTTGAGCAGTGCGTTCGTTCCGTGACTGGTATCTTCCTTCACAAAGCCCGGAACCGCGAAGACCTCTCGGCCCTGCTCAGCGGCCAGTCTCGCGGTAATCAACGATCCGCTGCTGATGGCCGCCTCTGTCACAATCACGCCCAGGGATAACCCGCTGATGATGCGATTCCGTCGAGGAAAGTGCTGGCCGTGGGGTGGCGCACCCATCGGCACCTCAGACAGAATCGCCCCCCGCTCCTCTATCTGTCGGCGTAACCGCTCATGTTCCGGCGGATAGGTCCGATCGATCCCGCAGCCCAGTACCGCAATGGTGCGCCCCTGCGCAGCGAGCGCGCCTCGATGGGCGGCCGCATCAACCCCACGCGCAAGTCCGCTCACCACCGTCATGCCTGCTCTCGCCAAGTCGTGGCTCAACTCTTCGGTCATGGCGCGTCCGGCTGCCGTCGCACGCCGTGCACCTACGATGGCCACCGCCAGTTCATCCTGCTCAGTCAATGTGCCTGTGATGTACAAGAGCGGCGGAGGGTCCGCAATCATCTTCAGTCGCGTGGGATAGGTAGGGTCCAACACGCTCCGGACTTCAATGCGCCCACGCTCGATCGCCTTGAGTTCCCGCTCTAAGATCCGACAGGCGGAACTATCAGGCCCGCGTCGTATCGCGTCAGCCAAATGCGGGCTGCATCCACTCTGAATCAACTCATCACGGGAGGTACGCAGGACAGCCTCGGGAGAGTGCCAGGCGCGAACTAACCGAAGCACCGTCAGGTCTCCCACTCCATCGATCGCCCGCAGGCGAAGCCAAGACTCTAACACCGGTCTTGTCATGGGCTGACCGGAGGAAGGACCCGCTACCTCAGCAGAGGAATCCATACCTACAGGCTGGCTGAAGGGCTGCATAGGTCTCGTCGCACGGGAATCACAATCTTTAAAGCACCGCTAGATCGTACTGTTCCAGATGCAAGTGTTCGTCCGGCATGACGATGATTTTCGCGGCACACTCTCGCTCCACGGCCTCAAGACCTTGTCGCTCTTCATCTTGCAACAGCCCGACGACCGAGGGATGGGCGCCGATGACGATCCGCTGCGGCTCGGGACTGCTCCCGATCCGACGGACATCGCGGAATATCTCATAGGCCACCGTGGTCGGAGACTTCGTATAGCCTCGCCCTTCGCAATAGTGACAGGGCTCGGAGAGCGAACGCAGGAGATCCTCTCTCACCCGTTCACGAGAAATCTCGATCAACCCCAGGTCAGAGATTCTAGACACTCTGGTGCGGGCCTTGTCGGTCGACATCGCATCGAGCAACGCGTGGTACACCTTGTCACGATTCTTCTCTCGCTCCATGTCGATGAAGTCGACGATGATAATTCCGCCGATCCCACGCAACTTCATCTGATAGGCCACTTCTTTTGCCGCCTCCAGATTGTTCCGGAGAATGGTCTCTTCCTGATCGCGCTTCCCGACGAACCGTCCAGTGTTGACGTCGATGACGGTCATCGCTTCCGTATGATCAATCACGAGATGCCCACCGGACTTGAGCCAGACTTTTCGGCTGAGGGCCCGCGCCATCTCCTGCTCCACTCCCAGATGATCGAAGAGACTTTCATCTTTGTCGTACAAATGAATGCGCGAGGTTTGCTCCGGCGAGAATCGCTGCACGAAGTCCCGGACCGCCTGGTACTCCTCACGCGAGTCGATCCATAACCGATCGACTTTCTTCCCAAAGAGATCGCGCACGACGCGGAAACTCAGGCTCAAGTCAGCATGGAGCAATGCCGGTGCCCCATTCTGCTCCCGTTTCGCTAGGATGTCCTGCCAGAGCACGTGCAAAAAGTCGACGTCGGATCGCAGCTCATCCTCTTTGACCCCTTCACTCACCGTGCGGACAATGTATCCGCAGCCTGGATGCCGCACTCGCTTCATAATGTCCTTGAGTCGAGCCCGCTCCTCGTCACGGGCAATGCGACGGGACACACCGATATGTTCCACGTTGGGCATGAAAACAAGATACCGGCCAGGGAGCGACACATAAGTCGTGACCCGCGATCCTTTCGTGCCGATAGGCCCTTTGGAAATCTGCACCATCAGCTCTTGCCCTTCACTCAGCAACTGCTCAATCGGCTTGGAGCTTTGGCGCCGGGGGCCCAGCATATCTCCATCCTTATCGGCATCCTTGTCGTCCTCATCCACATCGACGAGCGTGTCGCCCGGCTCGGAGTCCAACGACAAATCCGATACGTGCATGAAGGCCGCCTTCGCGAGGCCGATATCCACAAATGCCGCCTGCATGCCAGGCAACACTTTCGCCACTTTTCCTTTATAAATGTTCCCGACAAAGTCCTTGTGCTTCGCACGATCCCCGAAGAGATCCGTGACGACTCCGCCGTCCAACACCGCGACGCGAGTTTCCTCGCGCGCGACTGTAATCGCAATTTCTACTCCCATACCGACTCCTTCCATTCAGTAGAACCGTCGCACCGATGTGCAGGACAAACGCGGGGAATCCCCAGGTTCCGGCCTCCACTCGACACCTCGTCGACCCGACGGTTCGCACCATAAAATATAACCTCTTGCCTCGATCCCGACTCATTCGAGACCGTGCGATCACTCTCTCACTAAAAGAAACTCAATCGACGGCGTTTGACATTCAAGAGCAGGCCGAGCGATGCCATCGTCATAATCGTCGCACTTCCGCCGTAACTCATGAGCGGGAGGGGAATCCCTACGATGGGGAACATGCCCGCCGTCATGCCGATATTGATCACGACGCAAAAACTCAACATGCAGATGATGCCGACCGCCAGCAGTGCCCCGAGCTGATCCTTCGCGCGCGCCACAATTTCTAGCGACAGCCAGATCAACCCGACAAACAATAGCAAGAGAGCCAGCACTCCGAGAAATCCCCATTCCTCCGCAAACACCGAAAAGACAAAGTCGGTATGCCCTTCAGGCAAAAACTTCAATTGGCTTTGCGTCCCTCCGTAGAGCCCTTTCCCCGTCAACTCTCCCGCTCCGATGGCAATCCGCGATTGGAGAGCATGGTAACCCTTGCCTCCAGGATCATAGACCGGATCGACAAACGTCATGATGCGCTGCCGCTGATAATCATGCAATGACCCCCACATCATCTCCCAGGCGAAGGGGAACAGCATCAGCGAAAACAGGAGGATGACACCCAACGCCTTCGACCGCATGCCCACCATCAGCAACATCGCGGCATAGACCGCTACGAAGCTCAATCCGCTCCCAAGATCCGGCTGCTTCAGGATCAGGAGCAGCCCTGGCAGCACCAGCAGACCCGGGAGCACCACTCGTTGGAGCCAGCCTACCCGCGGCGCTTCCGAATAGTAGTGCGCCAAGGTCAGAATGAGGACCAGCTTTGCAAATTCCGATGGCTGGAAAGCAAATGGCCCCATCGGAATCCATCGTTGCGCCCCTCGGCTGCTCTTGCCTTCAAACAGCACGACGACAAGTAAGATTAAGATAATCGCATAGGCAGGATACGCTAACCGCGCGATCCGATGATAGTCCGAGAGCCACATGACTAGAAACGCGACAGTGCCGAGCGCAATCCACACGATCTGTTTGGCATAAAACGGGAACGCGACCCCTTGGTCATGCGTCACGCTATAAATCGACAGAACGCCGATCCCCAGGATGACGAAGATCAGTCCGATAAAACGGAAATCGAAATTGTCGAAACCACGGCTATTAATCACCCGGTCGATCATCTCGTTCCCTTCCTCCGGCAGCCCCTTCCCGCGCAACGGCACCATCTGTCACACCGGAAGGAGCGGGGAGATCCAATTTCACATAGGTCTCGATCAGCTCTTTGGCCAGGGGCGCCGAGGCAGAACCCCCGTGGCCCATATGCTCACCCAGCACCGCAACGGCGATGGTGGGCGCTTCAACCGGAGCGAAGGCGATAAACCAGGCATGATCGCGGAACTTCTTCGGAATATCTTTCCCAGAACCGGTGCGCAAGGCCAGCGTCTGGGCCGTACCGGTCTTCCCTGCGATCGTCACCAGCGTCGACTGCGCCCGCGTGCCCGTCCCCTCTTTGACCACCCCGGCCAGCGCCTCTTTAATGAGCGGTAGGATCCCTGGCCTCAGCTTCAACGTGCGCTTGGGAACCGCAGCCCTTTGCTGTAGTTCCCCGGTCGTTCGATCCATCACTGATTGGACCAATCTCGGACGGAACGTGACGCCGTCGTTTGCGACGGTGCCGATCAAGCTCGCCATCTGCAGAGGGGTCACACTCACATAGCCCTGTCCGATTGATGCCGAGATCGTTTCTCCTGGCAGCCACGCCTCATTCTTGGCCTTCTGTTTCCAGGCTTCGGAAGGCACGATCCCAACCCGTTCAGACGGCAGCTCAATTCCCGTCTCCTCTCCCAACCCAAACTGATGGGCAAAGGAGGCTATCGTCTCGATCCCCATCCGCTGCCCAACGGTATAGAAATAGACGTCACAAGATTGCACGAGAGCGTGCCGGAGATCCATCGAACCATGCCCCCCGGCTTTCCAGTCATGATAGGTGCGGCGACCAAACTGATACCCTCCATTGCAGTAGATGGTTGTCGACGGCGTCACGGTCTTGGTTTCCAACGCTGCAGCGGCCATCATCACTTTGAAGATCGAACCGGGCGGGTACTGCCCTTGTGAGGCTCGATTGTTCAAGGGACGTCCCTCGTCCTGCACGATCTCGGCCCATTGTTTCGGTGTGAGCTCCCGCGAGAGGATGTTCGGATCGAAGCCAGGACGGCTGGCCATGGCAAGCACGTCACCTGTCCTCGGATCAAGCGCGACAATCGCGCCCGACTCCTCCCCCAACAGGTTTTCGGCCACTTTTTGCAGCCGCGCATCGATCGTGAGGTACAAATTGTCCCCAGCATGGGGTTGCTCCACAACCACGGTTCGTTTCTCATGACCTACCGCATCGACTTCTATGCTTTTCTGCCCGGCCTGACCACGCACGAGCCGATCGAAAAATTTCTCCACGCCATATTGCCCGACAATGCTGCCCTGGTGCAGGTCGGCAAATTCAGGCTTCTCTAACTGCTCGGGCGACACTTCCCCGACATAGCCCAACAGATGTGAGGCCGTCACTCCGCCAGGATAGTTCCGCTGCGATTCGACTTGCACCATTACTCCGGGCAAGTCCAGACGGTGAGACTCGACCAACGTCGCTTCCCGAAGGGTTAAGCGATCTTTCACCTTGCGCGGCAGTTGTTTACTGCCGCCTGCCGTGAGCTTGTTCCTGACGAGCGCAGCATCTAACCCCAAGAGATTGCTGAGCTGATCGATAAGCAGGTCGCGATCTTGGACTTCTTCAAGCGAAACATAGAGCGTGAAGCTGGGGACATTATTCGCCAACAACACTCCGTTGCGATCGTAGATGAGTCCTCGAGCCGGCTCCATGATGACGGAGCGTGTCCGATTGTTCTCGGAGAGATCGCGGTAGTAGGGCCCCTCACGAATCTGCAAGTACCAGAGCTGCAGCCCCAGCAAAGCCACGACGAGCAACAAGCCGACGCGAAGAATGATTATTCGACGTTGGAGCTCCCCAAGTTCAGAATCGTGTAGACCAGCTGTTGCCATGCGTCACAATCAACAATCCGCCACGCCCATCACAGACCTGCTATTCGGTCCTCAGGCGGGCGACCTTAAACCGTTGAGAGAGCAGCCAATAGAGCCCTGCCCCCACCGCCCCGTCAAAACAAGCCTGCGGAAGGACGATCGACTCGACCATCCACCACATCTGAGACAAGTCGAGCTGTTTAAAATTCATCGCGGCAAACAGCCCGCTCGCCAAAGACACCAACATCAGCCCCACACCCAGTGAGATCGACGTCACCTGCGACACCTGCCGCCCCAGGAATCCTGCCAAGAGCCCAACGCCCCCGTTTGTCAGGAGACTAAACCAAAGTTCACCGGCTGAGAACAGACTCAGGACCCATCCGATCGCGAGCCCCACGAGAAGGCCTTCCAGTTCACCAGCAAAAAGCCCGACAAGCGCGGCGGCCACAAGCCCCAAATCCGGCTTGATATTCCACACGCTCAGATGTGGCAGCAGCGTCGTCTGCAGGGGGACGAGCAGCAGCACGAGAATCAGATAGAACAGGATTTTCATGGTGATGGCTTCCCGATCAGATCTGCTCCCGCCGCGGCCTTCGTGGACTGTCCATACGACGTCTGAATCACCAACACTTCCTCCACACGACCGACATCGACTTCCGGCATGAGTTCGGCAGACTGGAAGAGGGCGCCTTCCTGTTTATCGATGCGCGTGATCGTGCCGATCACGAGCCCTCGGGGGAAACCTCCGACAAGGCCCGAGGTCACGACCCGATCACCGTCTCGGAGCGTCGACAACAACGGAATATACTTCAGCTGGGCCAGCCCTTGTTGAGTCCCTTCCACAATGCCTTCGTCTCTCGTCCGCTGAATGAGACCAGCGATGGCGTTGTTCGGATCAGTCACCAAGAGTACCACCGAGGACGCCCCTGTCGTTTTCACAACGCGCCCGACGACACCAGCGGGCGTGACCACTCCCATGTCCGGCTTGATCCCATCACTTTCGCCCTTATTGAGAATGATGGCACGATATCGGTTCGTGGCATCACGCCCGATGACTTGAGCGGCTACCATCGTGGGGAGCGCCTGCTCCTTAAAATGCAGCAGGGCCGTCAATCGTTCTGTCGCGGCGGCGGACTCACGCAACTGGCTATGTTGCCCGCGCAACCTCTCAATTTCTTTCCGTAGTTGTTGGTTCTCTTCCCGGACCCCTTGCAACGCCACGTACTGTTCCCAGCGATCAGCAATGCCAGCATCAATGGACGCAATGGCTTCGAGCGGAACACGCACGACGTGTCCAACTGGCCCATCCAGATACTGCAAGAGTCCTTGGATTTGACTGGGAAGCAGAAAAAGAGCCACCAACAGGAGAGCAAAACAGGCAAACGCCAGGCGTCTGGCACCGTAGGGAGAACGAGAGTGAGCCATCCACATAAAGGAGTTAGGGATGGAACCTTATCGGTAGGTATTGGCCTGGGACATCACCGACACTTTGGCGAGCAGATCCAACTCATCGAGGATTTTCCCGACCCCCAAGACTACGGAAGTCAGGGGATCATCCACGGTGATGATCGGCAGATTCGTTTCCTCCCGAAAACGCGTATCCATGCCCTTCAGCAAAGATCCCCCCCCCGTGAGTACGACGCCACGATCGATAATGTCGCCCGCCAACTCGGGCGGGGTATTCTCCAATGCCACTTTAATCGCGTTGACGATTGTTCCGATCGGTTCCTGCAGCGCTTCTCGGACTTCCGCGTCATCCACCACCAGCGTGCGGGGAATGCCGGAAATCAAGTCGCGCCCTTTAATCATCATTGTCTTGCGTTCCTCAAAGGGATAGGCGGATCCGATTTCGAACTTGATCCGCTCCGCCATATGTTCACCGATGAGGAGATTATACTTCTTCTTAATATAATTCATGATCGCATCGTCCATGCGATCGCCCGCGACCTTGACGGACTCGCTATAGACGATTCCGCCGAGCGAAATGACGGCAATATCGGTCGTGCCGCCCCCGATATCGACCACCATGTTGCCGGAGGGTTCGGTGATCGGAAGACCGGCGCCGATGGCTGCGGCCACTGGTTCTTCAATCAGATACACTTCGCGGGCCCCGGCTAATTCAGCCGAGTCTCGGACTGCCCGCTGCTCCACCTGCGTAATGCGCGACGGCACACCGATGATGATGCGTGGACGCACGAATGCACTGCGGTTGTGCGCTTTCTGAATGAACCGCCTCAACATCTGCTCTGCCATTTCGAAGTCGGCGATCACCCCTTCTTTCATGGGCCGCACCGCAATGATGTTGCCCGGCGTGCGTCCCAACATTCTCTTCGCTTCCGTGCCGACCGCGAGCACTCGTTCGGTCTTTTTTTCAACCGCCACGACCGAGGGTTCGTTGAGCACGATCCCTTTCCCATGCACATAAATGAGGGTCGACGCCGTCCCCAGGTCAATGGCCAGGTCGTTTGAGAACCATCCGAAGATATCGCTCCCAAAGCCCACGATTGCTCTCCCTTTCCTTCAGACTCTGACGGCACACTCAGTCTGGCAATGCCAGTCGACCCGCATCCAACACCTGGGTACCGGCAACCTCGTCACCAAGACGCCGCCCCTGCTCGTTCCCGAGAATCAATACCGCTTCGAACGCAATGATTGCTACAGACACAAGCCATCCTACATACGGGACGGCGAAGGCTAACTGAGCGACCGCAAAAGGCAAATTGCGAATAATGGATTCTCGAAACCCTGCTGCCTCTCGCCGATCCGGGAGCACCGTCTGGAGGCCGATCACCCGCTTACCGATACTGCGCCCACCGGCAAATCCATCAGCGACCAGTATATACGCCAATCCTCCAAGAAAACCTACCGGCACGATTATTTGACCGGCTGCCACGACGATGAACAGATCGATCAGCTTGGCGATACCACGGTTTAGGACCCGCGCCTTGGGGTAGATCCCGCCACCGATCGAATGAACCCCGCTGACCTCCTCCGCCAAGGGATCTCCTTACGATTAGTGGCAAAGTATAGCAAATCAGACTACCTAGCACAAACAAAGACCATTCTCCGGCACATCAGACAGTGCGGGCGATATTTCTCGTCTTCAAGAATAGACCGCTCTCTCGATCGTGAGATCGCAGCTTGGAGAAAAGGTCGTCTCTTGCCTTTGCACAGATCCCTGAGTAGAATCCGTCCATACGAATTTCCCGTGGGGTTGTCATGCTCAAATTGATGCGCGAAGCGTCTCATAGCTATCCGTGGCTTCTCAAGTTCATCATGGGGGTCATCGCCCTCGCCTTCGTCATCACCATGGGCTGGTGGGGGTTCCGTGATCAGCCCGGCGCCGCCTCCGTCGTCGCTTCAGTCGGAGATCTCACCGTGTCCCGCGATGAATTTCGACGCGCCTATGAGAATACCTATCGCTTCTACAAGGACAAAGTCCCTGGAGAATTCAAAGATGAAACGATCAAGCAATTAGTAGTGGATCAACTCGTCGATAATCGGACCTGGCTCATCGCGGCAAAGAACATGGGCCTCACCGTGGCTAACGATGAACTGCGTGAAGTCATCATGCAGTTCCCTGATTTTCAAAAGAACGGCACATTTGATCCGGAGATCTACCAACGGCTCCTGGCGGCTAATCATCTGACGCCCGCGATATTCGAAGCGATGGAAGCGAAAGAAGTGTTGAGCAACAAAGCCCGGATGATCATCCGCGACGCCGTGGCCCTTACCCCTGCCGAGCTTGCCGAGGCGCAAACCCTCACGCTACGGCAAACGGAATCAGATCCCGCGAAGGCCGCCGCGGCGAAGGACCGTGCCGTGCAGGACGTCCTCTTTCAAAAGCAGCAACGCGCTCTGATGGCCTACACTGAATCGCTCAAAACGACCGTGCCCATCAAGATCAACCGCGAGTTGCTTTAGCGCCCCTCGCCAGAAGTCATCAGGTCCTAAAGTCTCAGGCGATCTTCGTCCGTGGGCTTTCGGATTTGAAGACTTGATGACTTTCAGACTCTGTCAGAGGATCAACATTGCATCACCATAGCTGTAAAAGCGGTACCGCTTGCGAACCGCCTCTGCATAGGCCTGGCGAAGAAATTCGGTCCCGGCCAATGCGGAGACCAGCATCAGCAATGTGGTACGTGGCATGTGAAAATTCGTGAGGAGGGCATCGACCACCTTGAACGGAAACCCTGGTGTCATAAACATATCTGTCTCTCCACGATAGGGTCGGATCTGGCCGTTCGTGCGAGCCGCAGTTTCGAGCGCGCGTACGACCGTAGTCCCGACAGCGACAATTCGTCTCCCTGTCGCTCGCACCTGCTCGATGGCACGAACCGCCTCTGCTCCGACCTCGATCCATTCTGCGCCCATCCGATGGTCTTCGATCTGATTGACCGTCACCGGTTTGAAGGTCCCAACACCAACATGTAGCGTGATGGTTGTGAGACCGATCCCTCGCTGTTGCAGCCGTACCAGCAATTCCGGTGTGAAATGGAGCCCGGCGGTCGGCGCCGCGATGGCGCCCTCATGCTGAGCGAACAGGGTTTGGTACCATTCCCGATCCCGGTCAGTCGGTGCACGTTTCAAGTAGGGCGGAAGTGGCATTCGACCATGTTGTCGCAGCCATTCGGAAAACGGAATCAGACTCTCAATGCGAACAATCGTTCGTGCCGCGCCACGTTCGACCACCACAGCAGAAGCCTCTGCGCCCATCTCAATAATCTGTCCCGGCCGAAACGTTCCCTTGATCAGCACTTCCCAGATCGTATCACCAAGATCCTTCACAAAGAGGATCTCGACCTCCGCGCCGGAAGGACGCTTCCGTCCAGCCACGCGCGCGGCCAACACCTTCGTATTGTTGACCACGAGGAGAGCGCCGGGCTGAAGAAGATCAGGCAACTCGTCGACGCGGCGATGGGCGAGCGAACGATCGTCAGGCTGCAGGACGAGCAGCCTGGCGTGATCGCGCGGGAGGCATGGGTGAGCGGCAATCAACGAGGGATCGAACGGAAAATCAAATTCGGAGAGCTGCATCAGGAGGACGGCGGGATCGGAGGTTTGGTCAGCGTCATATTCTGCAGTTCGGTGCCCGGATAATAATACCGAAGAATCGTGGAGAAGGAATAACCCAACTCAGCCAGTTCTTTCGCGCCCCACTGGCACATGCCGACGGCGTGGCCCGCACCGAAGCCGGAAAGCACCACATCTCGGCCGATAGATTCAATGGTAAACTGCGTGCTCGGAATGATGGTGTACCCGACAGCTTTCCGTAACTCTTCTCCGCGAAGAACCAATTCTCCACCAGAATGGAGAATGCGCAGCTTCGCTACCCGCCCCCCGCGGCTGAACGACAAGGGCGTCATCGTCGCGATCGTCCCCACGGAAAATCCCTGCTCTCGCAAATTCTGTTCGAGGGTCTCGATTGTGAAGGAGGACTTCCATTGATAATAGGGCGACGCCAGGTCGAAGGGACACTCTACGCCCTTGAGATAGGGATACTCTTTCGACCACACATTCATGGCATCTTCCGTCAGCCCGGCGGCTGTCGATGAGAAGGCTGCGTAGATCGGCGCATCCTGATAGGTCACGATCAACCCGCGGGTATCTTCGACCGCGCGCAGGATCCCCGCATCAATCCCCTGCTTCCCGCGATAGACTTGGTCTTGCACCGTAGCCTCCACGTCGTACTCCCGCGTGGCGCTCAACATCTGCTGGTAGAGCGCATAGGTCCGTGCGGCGACCGCCTGCGCTTTCAACATCTCCGGGTGCCAGGTCGAACTGACCTCGGCGGGAACCACCCCTTTGACGTACTCTTCAAGATCCACCCGATTGATGACCAAAAACCCCTTGCCTCTTCGTACGAGATGGATAAGGCCGCTTACCGAGATCGTCGTGCCGGAGTCGCCTGATGAAATCGCCGCCCCGTTGGGCTTCCAAGCGGGCCGTGGGAAGGTCAGCGTGAGGCCTTGCTCTCCGCCATGCAGCGTCAGTTGCTCCGTCTGCATGCGGACGCCATTCTGCAGAAACCCCGTTCCAGCGGCTGCGACCTGGACCGGCGCGCGCAGAGCCTGACCACGGCCTTTTGCATCCGTAACCCACAACAGACTGTCTGCACGGATATCGAGCCGTGGCACGTCGGCCGACAGTAGAACTCGGATCGACTCGGCCGCCTCGGCTCCCGAGGACAGGCTGAGAAGGCATGCTCCGGCCAAGATGGCACGGCACACTCCACCCCTCGGCTGCTTCACCGGCGAAAGATCCATGTTATTAAATAGAATACCAGACTCAGGATAACGCTGATGAGCACGCTGGTTGCGAGGGGAAATGAGAAACTGAAGTTATCTCGTCGAATAGAGATGTCGCCGGGAAGCTTGCCGAACCATCCCAGGAGATTCCCAATACCTGGAACGCGGTCTGCGATCAGCAGCAACAGGCCGACCAGTACCACGCATAGCCCGACTCCGATGAAGACCTTGCCTAGACTTCCCCACTCAGCCATCAGCCTTGAGCCAAATGTTCTGCGATTTGCACCGCATTGAGTGCGGCCCCTTTGCGCAAATTATCCGCCACCACCCACAGATTGAGACCGTTGGCGATCGACTCATCTTCACGAACGCGGCCGACATAGACCTCATCCGTCCCGGCAACCTCCAACGGCATGGGATAGATCTTGTGTGCCGGATCGTCATAGAGCAGCACGCCGGGCGCGGTGGACAGAAGGGCGCGGGCCTCGTTGACCGATAACTTCCGCTCAGTCTCAATGTTGACCGCTTCCGAATGTCCGACATACACCGGGACCCGCACCGTCGTCGCCGTCACATGAATCGACTGGTCGCCCATGACCTTTCTCGTCTCATGGACCAACTTCATCTCTTCCTTCGTATACCCTGACGGTAGAAAATCGTCGATCTGAGGCAAGCAATTGAAGGCGATCTGATAGGGGTAGACCTTGGGATTCGCCGACTTGAAGCTCAGCAGATCTTGGCATTCCGCCATCAACTCATCCATGGCGTCTTTTCCCGTGCCGGAAACCGATTGAAAGGTCGTGACGACAATCCGCTTGATCCTGGCCTTATCATGCAGGGGTTTCAGCGCCACGACCATTTGGATCGTGGAACAATTCGGATTGGCAATGATACCCTTGTGCCGTTGAATGTCGTGCGCGTTCACCTCCGGCACCACGAGCGGCACTTCAGGAGTCATCCTCCAGGCGGCACTATTATCGATCACCACCGCACCGGCCTTCACCGCGATCGGAGCAAACTCTCGACTGAGATCCGCCCCGGCAGAAAAAAGAGCGATGTCCACGCCGGCAAACGAGTCCTTCGTCAACACCTCAATGGGCACCTCGTTCCCCTCAAATGCCACCGTACCGCCGGCCGAACGAGTCGATGCGAGCGGGACCAGCCGTGTGACGGGAAACTTTCGCTCCTCGAGCACCTCAATCATTTCTGTGCCGACCGCCCCGGTCGCACCGACGACCGCCACGACATACCCTGATTTCTTTTTCAACATGAGCCTCGATCCTACCTACAGCGCGATCTCGCGAATACGATGATTGAATGTATCGGCCACGAGCAAATGCCCCGCGCGATCCATCACGATTCCAAAGGGGTAATTCAAGCTGGCTTCGAGGGCCGCGCCCTCGTCGCCCCCGTAGTTGGCCACACCAACCCCGGCAATGCGCTCAATACGCCCAGTGATTCGATCCCATCGCCGCACCAGGTGATTGTCCGAATCGGTGAAGAAGAGATTCCCCTCTTCATCCAACGCAATCCCCGATGGCCGAGAGAGACTGCTGCCGGGTGGTTCATCAGGCCCCTGGTACCGATACTCACCTCCCTCGCCCACCACAGTTCGCATGATACCAGTGAAGGGATCAACAGCACGAATCCTTCCGTTGAAGCTATCGGCAATGAACAACGTGCCATCTGACGCAAGGGTCAATCCGCTGGGACCTGCTAGACCGGTTTCCATCGCAGCCACATCATCTCCATTATACTCAGCCGTTCCTGTCCCTGCGACCGTACAAATCACTCCTGTAGTCAAATCCACCGCCCTCACGCGGTTGTTGCTCTGGTCGGCAATATAGAGAACGCCCTCGTCGCTCACCGCTAAGGCAGCCGGTTCGTTCAACCCGGCATCCACGGCCAATCTCCCGTCACCAAAGCACCGAGGTTGGCCCAGTCCGGCGACTGTCGTGATCACCCCTGTTGCCGCATCCACACGCCGCACCCGATGGTTCAGGGTGTCCGCAATGTAGACATGCCCTGCCCGATCGACCACTACCGCGGTTGGAAAATTCAACAGAGCTTGATCCGCAGGACCACCGTCTCCACTGAAGCGTTTTGCCGGTGCTGTACCGGTCACAACATAACGCACGGTCCCACTCAAGTCAGTCTGTTGGGTAACGGCGTGCGAATTGACAGTGCCACTTTCAGCAAAAGGATCGTCATCCACTCCCTCAGCCACCGGAGCGGGCGAGACGGGTTTCGCTCCTGATTGAACCCCCTGAATGCGGCCCGCTACCGTCCTGATACAGTTGGTCATACGGTCGATCTTTCGAACGAGGTGGTTCTCAGAGTCGGCGATGTAGAAGTTTCCCTCTGCATCGAGGGTGAGACTCTTCGGCTCATTCAGACAAGCGGCAAGGGCCCCCGTTCCGTCACCGGACCACCCAGGGTCTCCGGTTCCGGCAACGGTCCGGATCGATCCAGTTTTGAGAACTGTACTCATCCGTCTCGATAATCCTGACTAGTTCAGATTTCGCAGGATGGCCTCGCCCATTTCTGTCGTACTGACAAGGCGAGTACCCGGACTATGAATATCTTTCGTGCGATAGCCGAGATCGAGGGTTTTCACGATCGCCTGCTCGATGGCTACTGCTTCCTTATCCAACTTGAACGCGTAGGACAGCATCATGGACGCCGAGGCAATCGTCGCAATAGGATTCGCCACATTCTTCCCGGCTATGTCCGGCGCGCTGCCGTGGATCGGCTCGAACAGTCCGACCTGCGCGCCAATACTGGCCGACGGCAACATGCCGATGGAGCCGGTCAACATCGCGGCTTCATCGCTCAGAATGTCACCGAATATATTGTTGCAGAGCATCACATCGAACTGCCGCGGGTTGCGCACGAGTTGCATCGCCGCATTGTCGACATAGATGTGACTCAACTCTACATCCCGGTAATCCTTGTGGACGTCGGTGACCACACGACGCCAGAGTTCGGATGACTCCAAAATGTTCGCTTTGTCGACGGACATCACTTTTTTCCGACGCTTTCTCGCCGCCTCGAAGGCCACTTTCGCAATGCGTCGGATTTCTTCAGTGGTATAGACCTCGGTGTTGATACCTCGCTCGCTTCCGTTCGGCAGCTTCTCAATACCTTTGGGCTTCCCGAAATAGATGCCGCCGGTCAGTTCACGAATGACCAGAATGTCGATCCCCTCAATCACCTCACGTTTCAGTGTGGAGGCATCGGCCAACATCGGATACAACTTCGCCGGGCGTAAATTCGCGTAGAGGCCCAGGTGCTCTCGCAAGCCCAACAGCGCGCGTTCAGGACGCAAGCTATACTCCAGCCCCTCCCACTTAGGACCCCCTACCGCGCCGAGCAAGACGGCATCGCTCTGTTTGGCCAGGATCAGCGTTTCCTGAGGGAGCGGGACGCCCACTTTGTCGATGGCCTGCCCGCCGACATCACCGGACAGAAACTCGAACCGGTGCTCGAACTTCTCGGCCACAGCCTTCAACACCTTCACGGCTTCAGGGACGATCTCCCGACCCACTCCATCACCGGCTAGTACGGCAATCTTCGCCTTCACAGACCACTCTCCATCTTAGTGAGTTTTGACCGCACCAGCCTCTATTCAAGGACTTCCTCATCCTCTGGTCGCCAAGCGGGATCGACCAAGCAGAGGAACTCGATGGCGGTGGGTCCACTATTTTCCAGAGACTGTTTGCCTCCCGGTGGCACATAGATGACGGAGCCCGGCTCCACTTCGACGACCGAGTCGTCTACGGTCAATCGTCCTCGACCGGCGATAATGTAGTAGACCTCTGAGGACGTCAGCCTGTGCCATTTCGACCGAACGCCGGGAGCCAATGTCCCATGCGCCACACTATACCCAAGCGCGAGCGGTTGTTTCGCCGGATGCAGCAGCTCGCGCAGAACGGTATGATCGTCGGCCAGAAATTCCGGCCGGTCTGCCAGGGTGACGTGAACCACGGCGCACCTCACAGCCAACGATACCTTCCCGGTCCCAGACCGGAGCCGGTGACTCTACCGTGGTCACTTTCCCTAAATCAAGTTCACCTTCTGTTCGCCCTGCACCTGTTTCCCCGCCAAGTACGACAACTTGTTTAGCGCATTGAGATAGGCCCGCGCCGAGGCCATGATGATATCTGTATCCGCCCCATGGCCTGAGACGGTGCGTCCATCTTCTTGAACACGGACCGAGACTTCGCCCTGGGCATCAGTCCCACCAGTGATCGCCTTCACGACATACATGAGGAGCGTGCTCTTCGTCTGCGTGATTGCGGCAATCATCCGATAGACCGCATCCACAGGCCCATCCCCTGTCCCGGTCTGCGAGATCGCTCGTCCGTCGATCTCGAGTTCAACCGTGGCAGTCGGCACCTGATCCGTCCCGCTGGCCACATGGAACGATTTCAAGGTGATCCGATCGGCCATTTTGGCCAACTCTTCGGAGACAATGACTTCGAGATCCTCTTCGTAGATCTCCTTCTTTTGATCGGCCAGCTTCTTGAACCGCTCGAACGCGTGGTTCACCTCCTCGTCCGAGAGCGTATACCCTAACTCCTCGAGACGCTGGCGGAACGCATGCCGGCCTGAAAGCTTCCCCATGACCATCTTACTCTCAACCAGCCCAATCGTCTCCGGCCGCATGATTTCATAGGTCGTCTTGTCCTTCAGCAGGCCGTCTTGGTGAATGCCGGATGTATGGGCGAAGGCGTTCGCCCCGACGATCGCCTTGTTGGGCTGCACCACCATACCGGTGATCTTGCTGACCAATCGGCTGGCTTTCGAGATCTCTTCGGTATGAATCTTCGTGTCTGCTTGATAGAAATCTTTCCTAGTCCGAAGCCCCAGGACAATTTCCTCCAATGCCGTGTTCCCTGCCCGCTCACCAATCCCATTGATCGTGCACTCGACTTGGCCGGCCCCTTCGAACACCGCCGCCAAACTGTTCCCCACGGCCAGGCCCAGGTCGTTGTGGCAATGGACGGAGATTACCACCTTCGCACTGTTTGGCACCTGCTCGCGAATTCCACGAATGAGCCTGCCGAATTCTTGTGGCACCGCATAGCCGACCGTATCAGGAATATTGATCGTCCCGGCTCCTGCGGCAATCACCGCCTCGATCACCTCATAGAGATAGGCAGGATCGGAGCGACTGGCATCCATGGGCGAAAACTCCACATCGTCCACATAGCCCCTCGCTCGTTGAACCATCTCGACCGCACGCCTCTTCGCCTCGTCGCGCGTCATTCTGAACTGGTGCTTCAAGTGGATATCCGAAGTCGAGAGAAACGTATGAATGCGGACCTTCGGGGCCCCTTTCAATGCCTCCCAGGCTCGATCGATATCCTCCGGACGCGCCCGCGCCAAACTGCAAATCGTCGGTCCCTCGACTTCCTGCGCGATTCGCCGCACCGCTTCAAAATCCCCGGGCGAGCTATAGGCAAATCCTGCCTCGATGATATCGACCCCCAACCGTGCCAGCTGCTTCGCCACCATGATTTTCTCTTCCACATTCATGCTGGCGCCGGGCGACTGTTCGCCGTCCCGCAACGTCGTATCGAAAATTCGAATCATGCGTGTCATGGTTTCACCTCTCCCTCCCCAGGGCCGATCAAAACAGTTGTCCAGCGCGGCCGCCGCATCCTACGCCACTGAGGGCGACTGGGGTGATTTCTCACTGCGCCCATCGAGCGAGTACATTCTGATCGTGCGCGCTCTGGGAGCACGGGAATCACTTTAGTCGCCCGACTTCCTTTTTCATCAGCCCCAAAAAACACAAACGCCTCCATCCCCAGGCCCAGGGACGGAGGCTTGAGAAGCTCCGTGGTACCACCCTGATTTAGCCATGAACAACGTGTCGCTGTCCACAGCCCTTCATGATGCCCTGTCACGGGGGCGAGGCGGAATCCATTACTCGGGTTTCGTGGATTCTGGCTCAGAGGCGAGTTCGGCGCCGCACAGGCTGGTTTGCACCATTCACCAGCTCTCTCTCACTGCTGTGCGAATTGCGTACTACTCCTCGTCGCAGCCATTAGAACTTCGATTCGATCCCCGACTGCTCGGTCTTGGGCGACGGACGCTTCCCGGCCATCTTGGACAGAAGTCCGACGAGCCGCTCTGCCGGACCGAGCAAGGCGTACCCGGCAAAGATAACAAATAGCATAACCTGGGGCCAGGCGGCTACGAGCATGAGTACCAAAATTCCCCACACGAGATAGGTAATGTGCTGACCGCCGCGGAACTTCATGTCTTTAAAGCTCCGATACTTGATGGTGCTCACCATCAAGAACGAAAGGGTCAGCGTAATAATCAGGACGAGAAGGGGCTTCACTTCCGTTCCAATCCTGACGCTATAGTGATCGAAAATCACGAGCGACGCCACGACCCCTGCCGCTGCAGGAATAGCCAACCCCGTAAAGTACTTGCCGTCCGACAGGGCTGCAGCCGAATTAAACCGGGCCAACCGAACCGCACCCATCGCCACGTAGGCGAACATCACCGCCACACCAAACGTACCCTGTCCGCTCAACGCCCAGGAATAAATCAAGAGGCCGGGAGCAACCCCGAACGACACCACGTCGGACAACGAGTCATATTCAAGGCCGAAATGGCTGGTGCTGTTCGTCAACCGTGCCGACTTTCCATCGAGCACGTCGAAAATCATCGCCACCAGGATTGCGACCGCTGCGACCATGTAGTTTGCATTGAACACGGACAGCATCGAATACACGCCGCACAATAGATTCCCTGTCGTAAAAAGATTCGGAATCAGGTGCATGGCGGCTTTGCGCCGCTTCCCATCTCTTCCGAATGATTGACGAAGTCCAGTGGTTTTCATTGCAATTCCCCCAGGATAGTCTCCCCACCTTTGACTTGATCGCCGACTGCAACTTTTACAGCCGTCCCGATAGGAAGAAACGTATCCATCCGCGACCCAAATCGAATTAAGCCGAATCGCTCACCGCGCACGGCCCGATCTCCCGATGAGATCCAACAGACAATCCGTCTGGCAATCAACCCGGCCACCTGCACGCACAGCACCTTCGCACCCTGCACGGTCCGAATCATCAGAGCATTTTGCTCGTTCCTCAACGTCGCATCCGGCCTGCCGGCCACGAGAAATAAACCCGGCTGATACCGCACCTCCTCGACGACTCCTTCACAGGGGATCCGATTAATGTGCACATCGAACACGTTCAAGAAAATGGTGAGTCGAATGCTGCGATCCTTAATGAATCGTGGCTCGAACTCTTCTTCGATGGCGATGACTTTCCCGTCACCGGACGCCACGACAAGACGAGGCCCCTGAGGGACCACCCGTGAGGGATTGCGAAAGAACCAAGAGACAAAGAGCGTCAGGATCGCCGCCCCGACCGCCACAATGATCCAGCCCAACCATCCTGCTAGCAGTGTAACGCCGGCAGCAGCCCCGATGAAGGGAATTCCTTCTTTGGCAAACGGGATGCCGACGGCACGATCCGCCACAGAGTCCTCACTCCTCAGTTTTTGTTCTTATCGACCAGTTGGTCCTTCTTCAGCCAGGGCATCATCGCCCGCAGCCGGCCCCCGACCTCTTCGATGGGATGGGCTTCACCTTTAGCCAGCAGCGCATTGTAGACCGGACGGTTCGCCTGATTCTCTAGCACCCACTCTTTGGCAAACTGGCCTTGTTGAATTTCGCCCAAGATTTTCTTCATTTCCTGCTTTGTCTGCTCCGTCACAATCCGAGGACCGCGAGTGACATCACCATACTTGGCCGTCGTACTGATGGAATACCGCATGTTGGCAATGCCGCCCTGATAGATCAAATCCACGATCAATTTTACTTCATGCA
>JBGPVY010000235.1:0-4717 GCA_041491905.1 Nitrospiraceae bacterium
AGGTCGCACCTGGATCACCCAACGCCGCGATGAACTGCGTCGATATGCGCTGGAACTTCGTCTGACCTCCGCCTGCGGCGTGAACCGGCTGAGCCACGGCGGCTATCGTCACCAGCAAAGCCGTCGCAAGGCATGCGCGGCGAATTAGGCGCTGCGTTCTCCTCGTTAGCGCCAACACGGCTCCTCGCTGTAAATGGGTTCGCACCCCGATCGTTCTTAGTTCTGAAATCATCTCTCGACTTTCCTTTCAGGACGGGTAAGCAACAACTTGATCACCGCCGTGTCCTCAATGGACCGCAAATCTACACCGCGAATGACCGTTTTGGGTCGGAAGCGGACATTCGCCGGCTAACAATGTTTAGGCGGATCCGCATAAGAGCTGGATCTGCCAATTTCTATACGCATAACACGCAATCGGTTTTCCCGAAAGATACGCAACAAACTCTACCATTTCAGTCAGTTGCAGTTCTTCTGGTAGTGAGCCCAACATCTTATGCGAATCCGCATAACAGCACCTCCGTAAGGGGGTTCAAAGTCCATCCAGCGGACTGCGAACGCCCGCGGGGCCGTGGTTGAAGGCACAAATATACATCATCGCTGTCCTGACGTCACTGTGGAGCCATGGAGATCCTCCACTATATCTCTCTTTAGGGAAGTGGCCGAGGCTGCCCTTTATTGCGCGTGTTCTTTCAATTCCCCATTTACATGTTCAAGGGTAGCTGGTCGATCCTCGATTGCGCGCGTCGAACGAGCACATTCCTATCGTGCGCGTTCCGCGAGCAGGAGGACGACTAGGCTGCCCTTCCCATCCTTCTGAGGTCGCGCGTTGCGCGAGCAAAGGAGGCCAACAGGCCACCCATTCCATCCTTCTCATTTTTCCCCACTTCGCCCTAAAGGGGAGCCGCCAGACTGTCCTTCACTGCGCGCATCTGACGAGCACAGTTTCATCGTGCGCGTTCTGCGAGCAAGAAGGATGGTCTGGCGATTCCCCTGCCCCCTTGACAGAGGCACCCCCCTCCTGGCTATGATTCTCGCCACTTGATTTGACCTTGAAGCTGAGAACGTATTTTCTCCGGCCACCATTATTCAAAGGAGTAGGCGTATGAAGCTCGTAATTGGCACTGTTGCGACCCTCTCCGGTGTCCTATTTGCGCTGTCGATGGCCTCGGCGAATCCATCGCTCCTCCCCAAGCATGAAGGCTACCCGATGAAGAACAGCGGAAGCCCTGTGACGGGCCAGCCAACCGCCAACGATCCTGGTCAGTCTGATGCGCGTGGTGAGAGTACGCTGATGAAGTCAGCCGACTCCATTAAGAGCGCCCAGCAAAACCTAATAAAGACGGACAATGCGCGGATTACCACAGGCCAGGGAGCGAATCAGCTCCCGACCGTGCAGGGGCCACAGATCAAGATCGCCCCTCCAGTGACATCTGCCACGAAGATCGCCGGCGATCGGAAGATCGAGTAGCAGGATGCTGAAAAAGTCCGCCAGCGGCGTTCTCGCTTCGCTCAGAAGCTCAACGTACCGAAGCGTACGCCTCGCCTCTTCGCTTGCTGCGGCCTTGCTGGACGGATTTTTTGAGCATACTGCGCGCGGCTCTCTTGTTGTCCTAGATGTGCAGGCCATCGAATTTCCACCGTGCCACAATAGTTTCTCCGCAGACTCCTAGTCGAGCCGTTCAGCGGGATACAACAGGGGGGTGCCGGACCTATCCGGCGCCTCCCTTTGTTTTTGTGCGTCCGGTCCGATTGGGGGCTATGGCCGTACGCAGCCGGAATCGCCAGAGTTTCTTGGCCCACTCGCCCGCATAATCGACACCGATTCGGGGGTGAGCCCCTACATCTCCTCTCTTCACCAATGCCCCTCGATCCTCGAACCAGAGGGATTCGCCGGTCGTGAGATCCGCACGGTTGAGATGGCGATCAATCTGCAGCGTGCGACCGAGCCGCCCTGGTCCATTGATCAACTCCCCATCGATTTCGATCGCCCGGATCAATACGGCTGAGGGAAATTCTTCCCGCTCCGTCACCACGTTCAGACAATGGTACATCCCGTAGATGAGGTAGACGTAGGCGACCCCTGGTGGACCAAAAAGCACCTCGGTCCGCTGCGTTCTCCCTTTCGACGCATGGCAGGCCTTATCCTGTGGACCAACATAGGCCTCCACTTCGATAATCTTACCCGCGAGGATACGACCATCGATCTCCCGAACGACATACTTGCCGATGAGCGATCTTGCAACCGTGACCGTTGGGCGATTGAAATAGATACGTGGCAAAACTCTTTGCGTTGGCTTCATATGGCTTCACTATAGACCGCTCAAAACGATCTTCCAACAAGGCCGCAGGCGAAGAAAGCACCGGAAGCGTACCCTCTGGGGTACGTTGAGGATGCTTTCGAGACGAGAACGCAGTTGGAAGTCGTTTTCAGCGGTCTACTAGAAATACCAGGCAACGCCGCCCATGAACGTACGCGGATTCCCTGGCACGAAGTGAATGTCGTTGACCGGTACCGCCTCGTTCCTACGTTGCGAGTCAAATGAAAATATGGCCTGTTCCCACTTCGTGTTGAGCAGATTCTGAATGAACAAGAACGCCTCCAGACGCCCATGGGGCAGCGTGATCGGCAGTTGATACCGCTCCGAAAGATCGAAGTCAACCCAGGAGGGAGCTTTGACGCTCCGGTCCTCTCTGAGTGGGCGTACACCGAGATAGGTCACTTGCAGTTGCGAGGTCAGGCTTTCAGGCCAACGCACCAACACCGCGCCATACGCCGTAACTTCAGGGGCTAATAGAATCGCCTCGCCGTTGCGAAATTCGGCCTTCGTCCATGTCACGCTACCGTTAAGATATATCGGGCCCCAGACTTGTCCACGTGCGGCTACTTCCACGCCCTCTCGTCTGCTTGCGCCACGAATTTCCGTCGTCCCTGCGTCTCCCACAAACACGAGTTCTGACTTGAGATCCAATCGCCAAAGTGTGGCAAGCAACTCCACGCCCTCTGGCCCCCAGGGCTTCGACCGCACACCGACCTCATAACTCTTGGCTCGCGCAAGCGGTGAGGACCCTGGTGCGACTGCCGATCGTGCGTCGTTGCTGTGATAGCCTTCGCCATAGTTCGCAAAGAATTCGGTGCTGGCCCAGGGGCCCAGGATAAGATTCATTTTCGGGAGGACGATGCCGGAGTTCGTCTGTCCGGCAGGTTGTTCCGCACAGGCCGCGCAGCGATTACGCACATCGAAGGTGAACGTTTCAGCGCGCAGCCCGCCCACGAGCCTCAGCCATGACGTCGGCTGCACCTCTGCTTTGACGAACGGCGCATAGGACGTCTCAAGAATATCGCTGTCTGTCGTAGCCCCGGTCGGCATTCTCGTCGTTTGGGTCCCGAGTCTTGCGTGGATGTTGTCGACTCTGGTTTGAAACCCGACCGTCCCGATGCTCGGTACGCCCAGCACTTCGCCCTGCTGCTTGTATCCCAGATCGCCGCCGTACATGACGCGGCGATCGGATTGCTGAATACCGTCGCCATTGACAGGGTCGTTGAGAAAGAACGTAAAATTCGTGAACAGGTCAAGCCGGTAGTACTGCCCATACGCGTTGGCAAAATACTGACCGCCCGAAGTCGTGTCGTAATGGTAGTTCAGCTTGGCGGTACTGCGGAGCGTCTTGCCCCCTTCCGAGGGATCAATGGCGCCAAACCGGTCGAGTGAGACGTCCTGCACTGCTCGAAGAGGAATCTCGCCCGAGGCGTTCCACTGCGCCTTGTGAAAGGTTGCCGTGAGACTGAGTTCATCGCGACCGGATAGATTGGTCGTCATCTTCCCCAATAGATTGGTCCGAAAATAGCGGTTGTCATTCTGAAACGGGCCGTTCGTGTAATAGCCCTCAGCGGCAAACAAGGTACGCACCCTATCCTTGGGTGGAGAGAACATAAGCATATATCGCTGAGTATCAAACTGCCCCGCCGCCGCCTGAACGACCCCTTCTTGAACCACCTGTCGCGTCCTGAAATTCACCGCCCCTGCCGTGGCAAAGTCGCCATATTCAGGAAGATAGGCCCCTTTGTAGACGTCGAGCCCTTCGATCGTTTCGGGAATAATAAAATTCAGGTCGGTGTATCCTTGGCCGTGGGCGTGGGTTCGAAAGTTGATCGGCATTCCGTCGGAGAAAAAGGCCACATCGGTACCGTGGTCGGCATCGAAGCCACGCAGAAAATATTGATCGGCCTTGCCTGCGCCACCCGAGTGCTCGACTGCAATGAACCCAGGAATCAGGCGCAGCACCTGCGCCGGACGGCCTTGCGGTTGGAGCAGATATTCTTTGTCGGGGATGAACTGCTGGGAGGAGGCCGCGACCGGACGCGCGCCAATGATGGATACCTCCGGCACATCAACGATTTCGGCGTCCGGATCGTGGGCGAGGGCAGAGGAGACAAGGAGCAGAAACGCGGTGAGATGAAAGAAGAGGCTAAGGACACTCACGAGGACGCTCAGCTTAAACCTTTTCCCGTGGTGGTGGTGGCCAGCTTCCCGTGCTTGACTCCCTTGGTCCCGATGAGGGTGTCGGCAATTTTCTTGATGGCAGAGCCTTTGCCCTTCACGACCAACACTTCTAGGCAATGATCATGGTCGAGGTGCACGTGCATCCCGGACAAAATGAGAGGCTGATAGCGGTGCTGAATATCGGTGAGCTTTCTGGTCAGGTCGCGCACATGATG
>JBGPVY010000195.1:0-5979 GCA_041491905.1 Nitrospiraceae bacterium
CTGTCGAGAAGGCGGATATCGCCGTACTCAGCCCCGGAGGCAACCACGCGTTTCAGCGCGAGTTCGGCGAGTTCGTCCTGATGAGGATTCGGATGAGCGGGCATGGTGTCTGTATCCTGCCAGAGGCGACGACGCCGTTCAACTCACCCTTGGTTTTCCTCACGCGATCTCCTACGATGTCGCGTCATGTTGCCTCCCGAACGGACGCCGCGTCAACGGATCATCGACTTGATCACGGGCGCCAGTCTGTCGTCTTACCAGTTGGCACAGATGCTGGGCATTCCCGAGCGGCAGGTCGAGGAGCATCTGACCCATGTCGTGGAAACCATCGCGCGCAACAAGACAAGGCGGTTCATCCTGGACCCGGCACGCTGTCAGGACTGTGACTTCGTCTTTCGTGACCGCAGCCGTCTGACGAGCCCAAGCCGCTGCCCGCATTGTCGAAGCGAAGCCATTGCGGCACCACGTTATGGCATCGATTCGGTTGGATCACGATCTGGCCGGATGGGTAGGAACAAGTCAAGCCAGTAGGATGTTTCCGGAAAGGACAACCAGGGTGACCACACGACTCATGCTCTGTGCTCTCTGCTGCATTCTGCTACTGAGCTGTTCCGGCGACAAGGCCAGAGATCTGCTCGAGACCGCCGAATTCGAAGAGCGCTAGATGAACCTGCCCCACGCGAAGCAGTTGTACGAAGATGTTATCCGTCTCTATCCAACCAGCAAAGAAGCCGCCACGGCCCGGACGCGCCTCAATGCTCTCAAGCAGGCCCCCTAGCCTCACACATCACGGACTTCCTTCGATGTAATCCCACAAGTCCGCACCTCGGCGTGAACGTCCGGCGAGCCATTCACGAAACCCCGGAATGCGAAACGACAGAAAGCTCTGGATCTTGTCGCAGCGGAGCGATAGGTCGGCGGGCCTGGGGCTCCCAACGTGGTTCCCTGCAGAACCTTTCACCAGGTGGCCTTTCAACTCCGGACACCAAGGCAGCAAGGTTTCACCAATTTCCCAGCGCGAGAGCCGTTCGCTCCCGCCCAGGTGATAGAGGCCCGGCTGCTTGCGATCGACTAATTCCCAGATGACTCGAGCGATGACGCCGGCCGGAAGCGGGCAGCGGAACTCGTCTGCGTAGAGCGTCACGTCCTTGCCGGCCTTGGCGACCCGACACATATCTTCGACAAAACTCCGGTCGCCGTGCTGCGAGGTCCCTGCCGTCAGTACGATTCGAACGACTGTGTGCCGGGGGTTCTGTAACACCACTCGCTCGGCTTCGAGCTTCGTCTGGCCGTAGACGTTGATCGGGTTCGGTTCATCCGTCTCGCTATACCATCCGGTCCTCCCATCAAAGACTTCTCCGCTGGAGAGAAAGCTGAAGGGAATGTCTTGGGACAGCTGCGTAAGGTGCGCAGTGGCCTCTACATTGATACGACGGGCTCTCTCCGAATCCTGCTCGCAGTCCTTCGTTCGGCTCAATGCCGCGCAGTGAATGATCGCCAGGGGCTTCAGCGAACGAAAGACGCCGGTCAGGCATGCGGCATCGGTCAGGTCGACATCTTGCCTGGTGATGCCACGCACGTCCCACTGCGGCGCCCAGCGTGGTGCCGTCTTGATGAGATAGTGGCCGATGAGCCCTGCCGCACCGGTAATGAGAACGAGCGGTGCCATAAGGAAGGACGCGTTATGAGCGCGTCAGTTTCCGGTAGCGAATGCGGTGCGGCTGATCGGCTTCCTTGCCTAACCGCTTCTTCCGATCCGCTTCGTACTCGCTATAGTTCCCTTCGAACCAGACCACCTTGCTGTCGCCTTCGAACGCCATAATGTGGGTTACGATCCGGTCCAGGAACCAGCGATCGTGACTGCTGATGACGGCGCAGCCGGCGAAACTTTCCAATCCTTCTTCAAGTGCGCGCAAGGTGTTGATGTCGAGATCATTGGTCGGCTCGTCGAGGATGATGAGGTTCGCCCCTTCTTTCAACATACGGGCCAGGTGCACCCGGTTGCGTTCGCCGCCGGAGAGGTCCTTCACTTTCTTTTGCTGATCGGTCCCGGCGAAGTTGAAGCGGGCGCAATAGCCGCGGGCGTTGACTTCGGCCTTGCCGAGCTTGATCGTCTCGTAGCCCTCGGAGATGATGTCGTAGACGGATTTGGTCGCATCCAAGCTGCGATCCTGGTCCACGTAGCCCAGCTTGACCGTCTCACCAATTTTGATCGTTCCCGCATCCGGTTTCTCACTCCCAATGATCATGCGGAACATCGTCGTCTTGCCGGCTCCGTTCGGACCGATCACGCCGACGATGCCGCCCTTGGGGAGACTGAAGTTCACATTCTCGTAGAGGACCTTGTCCCCGTAGGCTTTGCTGACGCCCTTGGCTTCGACGACCACATCGCCCAGCCGTGGGCCCGGCGGAATGTAGATCTCCAAATCTTCGGCCTGCTCGTCCTGTCTCTGATTGACCAATTCCTCATAGCGGTTGAGCCGCGCTTTGCCCTTCGACTGACGGGCTTTCGGCGACATGCGGATCCATTCCAACTCATGCTGCAAACTCTTGCGGCGCTTCGATTCGGCTTTTTCTTCCTTTTCCAGCCGCACCTGCTTCTGCTCCAACCAGGACGTGTAGTTCCCCTGGAATGGAATGCCATGGCCGCGATCGAGTTCGAGGATCCATCCGGCGACGTTGTCGAGGAAGTAGCGGTCGTGCGTCACGGCGATGACCGTGCCTTTATATTGCTGAAGGTGCTGCTCAAGCCATTGCACAGACTCGGCATCCAGATGGTTCGTCGGCTCGTCGAGCAATAAAATATCCGGCTCCTGGATCATGAGGCGGCAGAGGGCCACCCGGCGCTTCTCGCCGCCGGAGAGCACCCCGATCTTGGCATCCGGCTGTGGACAACGCAGTGCGTCCATGGCGAGTTCGAGTACGTTCTCCAATTCCCATCCATTCGCCGCTTCGATCTTCTCTTGCAGCTGGGCCTGCTTCTCGAGAAGCTTTTCTAATTCATCGGGAGTGGCCTCGCCCATCTTATTGCTGACCGCGTCATACTCGTGCAGCATAGCCACGAGTTCTTTCTTGCCTTCTTCGACGATTTCTTTCACCGTCTTGTCCGGATCAAGCTGCGGTTCCTGCTCAAGCAAGCCCACGCTGTAGCCCTTCGAACGGGTGATCTCTCCCGTGTAGCTCTGATCGACTCCGGCGATGATCCTGAGCAGCGAGCTCTTCCCCGATCCATTGAGACCCAATACGCCAATCTTCGCACCGTAGTAAAACCCGAGATAAATCTCGCGCAGCACCTGCCTCTTCGGCGGATAGACCTTGCCGACATTGACGAGTGAGAAAATGACTTGCTTGTCGTTCGTGGCCATATAGTTTCGACTCTCCTTGTAAGCGACCCCAATGAAGGGCTCACGATAACAAAAGGGCGGGACCATGCACAACAACATGTAATACAAGTCAGCAAAAATCTGTGTCCGGCTTAACAACCTCCAACCAAAGTGCGATACTTTCCTCTGGCTATGAAACCTTTGCTTATTACACCTGCTCTCCTGTCTATTATCCTGCTCATTGGTAGCTTGGCTATGGCAGAGACTATAGCGAGCCCCTCCAAGTCACCAACCCAGAATGTCCTCGAAAAACAAGGAACAGCGGGAGGAAAATCCGATTCATCGAAGGAAGCAGCAGATAAGAGAAAACGTCGAGAATTTGACAGGATTAAAAACTTACTCGACAAAGAGCAGTACCAACAGGCTGTCGATGAATGGGAGCATTCGCGAACTCGTGATACACCTCCGCTAACGTGGGAAAGTCTCGCCTGGAAGCTTGCCGAAGCCTATATTCAACTCAGCCGATACGACGACGCCATAAAGGTCTATCAACGCTTCTACGTGAGTGTAGATTCTCTATCAATCATGGAGCGAGCCGATATTGGCGAGGAGCTGATATTCGGAGAGCTGGGTGCACGGCCAAACAAGAAATTGATTCCCATGGGGAAGGCACAGTGTACGTTATGCCATCGCTTTGAGAAAGATTCACATCTTTGGGCTGGCCCAAATCTTTATGGGATTGTACGTCGCGCACGAGCTCTTGTAACGGAGGCCTCATACCTAAATCGTTCGAGGGCAACAGCCCAACCGGAAGCTTTCCCAGGAAGCGGGAATGCCACTACGGCAATTGAATATTTGGCGGAGTCTAAAGTCTGCCCATCTTGCTACATTACTCCTGGAACTTGGTTTCACAGAGATGACTGGAAGGAAAGCCCTCAACCCTCTCTTCAAAAGCCGCCTATCAGTCTTACTGTTGATGAAATGATCGCCATCGACACCTGGCTATTTCTTCAAGAAGGAGAGCAGCCGCCATCACTTGAAGCTATGCGAGCAGCCTACGACAAGTTTCTAAAGAAGGAAGATCGTGCGGGATCGTTCGATGCGATTAAGCTAGCCGCTCTTTACGATGCTAGAAATGACATAGATAAGGCGATTCGCCTCATCGAGGATAACTACGACGGGGTGGTAAGACAGAACTTGACTCCGCTTTCTCTGTCCCCCGAGCTGTCCCCATACCCATCCATGGTTGACGAAGATCTCTCCCAATGGCGTAACGACCCCGCAAGATTTGTTCACCTCAAGCAGAATTCCACCATCGCTCAAAGGTTTCCACATCTGTTACGCCCTGATAGCTAAAACAGGTTTCTGGGAAAACCTTCTGGGCACTACGGAGGATGATCTATGCCTCAGATTCCCAGCTCTTCCGATAGCCTGATTTCCGATTCGTCGTCAATTTCCTCAAGGCAACTGAAGCAGGCAAAAGGAAATCGTTCGATGGGGATGGCGCAGACTTCTCCGACCGGCGATTCGTCCAGCGCGGGCCCACCGCATTTTTTATGAATCAACGTCAGCATCGTTGTGCCTCATGGGGTTTCAAGGACAAGCCGACGAAATCGTTCAACCTGTTCATCACCGCTCAATCGATGATCGCCCGGAATCAGCTGGAGTTCGACAGGGAACGCGGGGTCGCGCACGAGTAGTTGTTCGACGAACTCACTGCTCACGCTCGGCAGAATCACTGTATCTTGGAGACCGTGGAGGATCGTCGTTTTCACCGGCCTGAGTCGATCGAAGCTGGTCTTCCAATAGGCGTCGCTTTCCTCGACCCATTTCCACGACAACGGCCAATCCTTGTGAACGGGCTCGTCGTCCCAGGGCATCCAATCGGCGGTAAGCCAGGCGTGTCGACGTTCTTCTGAAATCGACCGCGCACGCACTCCCATCATGTTGAAGGCCGGGGCGACGAGAATCAGCCGCTCAACTTCCTGAAACTCCTGCGCCATCATCCATGCAATCCAGCCACCGAGTGAATTGCCAACTATTGTGATCGGCGGTCCATCTCGCAGCAGCTTCAACACGAGCCGCGCATCGGCGATCCAATCGGACAACGTGTAGTCGGTGAACGTCCCCCCTGAGTCGCCGAACCCCCGCACATCGTAGCAACAAAATCCCCACCCTTTCTCTTCACACCACTGTGCGAGCGCTTTGCTCTTGTTGCCCCACCGTTTCGACAGGAATCCGGTAATGAAGAGGATCTGACGATCCTTCCCTTCGGCGCAATTGCCACGAATCATATTGCCGTCGGCGGTTGCGATCTCGAACGGGTGCGGGTTACTCATGTTTGGGTGACCGCCTTAGCAGGATGCTGAAAAAGTCCGGCGGCGGCGTTCTCGCTTCGCTCAGAGGCTCAACGTACCGAAGCGTACGCCTCGCCTCTTTGCTCGCTGCGGCCTTGCTGGGCGGCCTTTTTGACCATCCTGCGGCGGCATTCCCCTCTTGTCTTAGACGTGCAGGTCATCAAAGTTCAGCTATGCCAAAATGGTTTTTCCGCAGACTGTTAGTGATGAACGGCCCTAGCCGCTGCAGAACCGGCCTTGGAATCTCATGGCCACCACGGAAGCTGTGCCATTCAACCAAGAGTCCAGCGTGAATAAGA
>JBGPVY010000180.1:0-6483 GCA_041491905.1 Nitrospiraceae bacterium
AAATAGGTGGAAAAGTCGCTCCCGATGAGCTGCTCGCGCGGCACCCCCGTCACCTTGATCGTCGCCTCGTTCACATCCGTGATCTTCCCGTCCGGGCTGATCGTGACCAGTGGATCGACGCTCGCTTCGATCAGGCTGCGCGCGTACTGCGAGGCCTGCTTCTGCCGATCCTCCTCGGCCAGCTCTTTTGTTGAAGGCGTCAACGGTTTATTCACGTTTAACGACATAGCGTCACCTCCGAGGTGCGGCAATCATGGTTTGACTCCTCGATTCCATAAGAGGACCTTGCTTGCGGGCGTCCAACTCCGTTCGCAGTTGGTTGTTGATCTCCTGGATCTGCTGCGCCCTGCGGAAAATCTCCGCTTCCATTTCAGCCGTGCGTGTTCGCAGATCCTCGGTGATCCGCTGTTGTTCGCTTCCCGCCTGCTTGAGGCGGACAAACTCGGTGACGTCCTCTACCCGGTGAATGATATACGTGATCTCCCCATTGACCCCGAAGACCGGCGTATTGACCGGGCTCCAAAACCGTTCTTCAAATCCCCCTCACTCTGAGATGTGACGGCGGATATCGTACTTTTGGACGGCCATAGCATCCGGCGCGCGATGCTGAAACACCCGTGTCAGCGAGGCGCTCAGATTCAATACTCCAGTCGCGGTGGCGTCATCGGGATTGTCTGGAAACACGTCGAAGAGGTGTCGACCCAGAATCTCCTCCCGCCTGGTCATCGTGGCCTGCAGATAGGCCTGGCTCACCGCGACGATCGTCAAGGCAGGCGTTAAGACAAGATACAGCCCTGGTGCCGATTCAAACAGTGCTTGGAAATCCGGCTGGGGAAGAAGAGTAGCGGACGTGGTACTCTCTCGAGACCCCGATCTCATAACAGCTCTCCATCTATCTATATGAGCGGGTGTCGAAGCGAATTGTCATGATAGAAATTTCCCCGGCATCCTGGAATAATGAAATGCACTTAGAAACTTAGATTACTCGTTATGCTAAGAACTGCAAACCTTTTCACGAATTTCCGATTCATTCTTTTCTTATCCTGAATGTTTGTACTGCCCCACTTAAATTGTGGACACGTGGCTTAGTCAACTGAATGCAGCTGACCCTTACATCTGTCCCCAACTGTCCCAAACTGCCCTAAACAGTCCTCAACTGCCTAATTCCCTTCTTCTCCTCGTTGCCCTACGCTCGTAATCACGCCGAGCGGGTGCAGGCTAATCACCTGAGCGGGATGGCATGCGCACAAGAGCGCACCAACGCATACATCAGCGGCCATAAGCAGTCATAAGCAGTCTCCTGCCTAATTCCCAGGATGGAATCTCCGGCGTTAAGGTGGGACCAGGTTCTGAAACTGAGGAGGGTCCATGAAGACATCAGATCTGTCGATCAAAGAACTCGCGGCCTACATTGGCGTGAGCACGGATACCATTCGCCGGGCTGTTCGCAAGGGTGAGATCCCATCGACACGTGTTGGGACCGCGTTGAGGTTCGATCTGCGCAAAGTCCAGCACCAGATGGAACGTAATGCCGCCGTCCGCCTGCGGAGAGGATCGGCCAGCGCGCCGGGCGGCAATGCCGGCCGCGCGCAGGCCGACCAGCCCCCGGATTGGTAACACGGGGGCACTACCCACAGGGATCGTTATAGGAGGTCTAAGGATTCGATGAGTTCACCCTTCACACTCACCATTGATTGGCTCGCCTTCACTCTGCCGTCAGGCTCCGTCAAAGACACGGTGCAGATGGTAGGAGGTGACTGGACCAAGAGCGAAACCGGCTTTCGCGGCTATCCCGCGTCCTGGATCACCGCGGGTGCAGGCCGGGGGGTGGGCAAACTGGGAACTGGCGCGCCCCGTGCTCCCCTCGAAGTCCATGTCGATCTCTCCGCCGGGATTGTCGCGCCCTGGCCGACAGGGAAGGTCCGCACAGTACTCCAATGGATTTTGAAGCAAGACGGCCACCTGACGCGCCTCGATTGTGCGTTAGACGATCGGACCAGCTGCGTGCCGCTCTCCACAATCAGACAGGCCATTGAAGCCGGTCAGTGTGTCACGCGGGCTGACCGGATGCAGCGCATTTCGTCCAGGTCCATCCATAAAGACACGCCCAGCGGAGAGACCCTTTATCTCGGTAGTCCTCAGAGTCAAACCCTGCTCCGAGTCTATGATAAGCGCCTGGAGAGTCAGTCGAAACAGCGAGAGGACTGGCAGGACTATGGCATCCGGTGGGAGTTGGAGTTGAAGAAGGACCGCGCCCAGGTCTGTGGACAGATCCTGTCCTATCTGGAGGAAACAGACTGGCTCGAATTCATGGTCGGGGTATTGCGTGGCTATGTGGATTTCCGAGCCACGACCCGAGACGAGGAGGACGAGTTTCGGTATCGGGCACCACTCCTCGACTGGTGGCTGCTACTCACCGACGGGTTCAAGAAAGGCCGTCTCGTCGTGGAGAAGGATGCCCAGACGTTACCGAAGGTGAAGCGCTGGGTGAGTCAGTCGGTGGCTCCCATGTTGGCTGTCATCTGCGCGGCAGATCCCAGAGGACAAGCCTGGTTAGACCACGTCATCATCGCGGGCAAGCGCCGGTGGAAGGATAAGCATCGGGGGCTGCTGAAGAAAGAGAACCCATCGAGTTCCAAGAAGGACGCCGGCGGCCACGCGGGCGCACCATTCCAGGGGGGTGAGGGGGTGTCGTAAGACTCCCCCTGCTGCTTCAGAAGGTATGGTCATGTTGCTCACAGTGAAAGATCTCTCGGCCTGGCTCAATATGAAACCGTCTACGTTGTACCTGTGGGCGGCTCAGGGAAAGATTCCGTGTCGAAAGATTCACGGATTGATCCGGTTCGACCCGGAAGCCATTACCGCATGGCTGCGCTCATTCGAGCCAGGCCAGGCAACAGCGGTCCCACCATTGACCCGCCAACCGCATCGCGACCTGGACCAGCTCATTGAAGCGGCGAAGCGCGAAGCCTATACTCCCGCCTGCGAGAAACCAGACGAAGTCAGGGCCAAGCAAGGAGGTTAATCATGGCTCTGTTTCGGCGAGGCCGCGTCTGGTGGATGGGCTTTCCCTATCACGGGAAGCAAGTCAGGAGATCCACGGAAGTTGCTGATAAGAAGCTCGCAGAGAAGATTTATCACAAAGTGATGGTCCAAATCGCCGAAGGCAAATGGTATCCGCCCGAAGCGGGGGCCGATAAGACGGTGAAGGAACTGTTGGAACGGTACCTCACAGATCATTCGGCTCCGAACAAAGCACCCACGACGCACCATTGTGATAAATCTCGCGCGAAGCATCTCATTCAGGCTTTCGGGCAGCTGACATTAAGGGAGATGCGACCTTCTCTTCTAGCAGCGCATAAATCGAAGCGACGAGCTGAGGGGGCAGCGGCCAAGACGATCAACAATGAACTGACGCTCTTGAGCCATGCCTTTCAGCTCGCGGTGAAGGAATGGGAATGGGTGGCTGAGAATCCGGTACAGAAGGTCTCAAAGGAGAAAGTGCGTAATCTGATCGAACGATGGCTCACAGCAGAGGAAGAACGGCGTCTCTTGGCGGCCTCTCCAGTATGGCTACAAGAGATCATTGTCTTCGCGGCGAACACTGGACTCCGACAGAGTGAGATCCTGAACCTCCAATGGTGCAATGTGGACCTGTTCCGAAGGACTATCACGCTGTTGGAACAAAAGAACGGAGGCAGAGACACGCTTCCAGTGAATGCGAAGACGCTCGGCGTGCTGAAAGCCAGGGCGAAAGTCCGATCGCTCAAGACGGATTATGTCTTCTACAACGGGGCCGGAAACCGGATGGATGCGCGCGACTTACTGCGCGTGTTCTATCCAGTCATGAAGAAAGCAGACGTGAAACGCTTTCGGTTTCATGATCTGCGCCATACCTTTGCCACTCGACTCGTGCAAGCGGGCGCGGACATCTATACGGTGCAAAAGCTCGGGCGATGGAAAACGATCTCGATGGTGATGCGGTACGCACATCATCATCCGGAAAGCTTACGCGCTGGCATAGAGATCCTGGATCGTGTTCCGGCAGGAGTTAGCACAGTTTTAGCACAATCGGTTAATTACGCTGTGGTCGGGGCCGGGAGCGAATCCGCTGTAAGTTGCTGAGAGAAAAGAGAGACGGTTGGTTGCGGGGGAAGGATTTGAACCTTCGACCTTTGGGTTATGAGCCCAACGAGCTACCGGGCTGCTCCACCCCGCGGGCCGATGCTAACAAAGCGCTGAACGGCAAGTCAAGCCAACGTCCGCGCATCCAAGTTGCTTTCGCTCACCTGCAATGCTAAAGCGATAATATGCGACTCGTGTTCATGGGTACGCCAGATTTTGCGTCGGCCTCGCTTGAGGCCTTGTTGAGGTCGGACGATTCCGTTATCGGCGTTGTCACTCAACCGGATCGTCCGAAAGGGCGCGGGCAAATTCTCACGCCGTCACCGGTGAAACTTCTGGCCCAGCGAGAGCAGATTCCTCTGCTGCAACCGCTCAAGATGAAGGATCCTGAATTTCTCCACGCTCTGGCCGGGTGGAAACCGGACCTGATTGCGGTCGCGGCGTTCGGGCGTATTTTGCCTCCGGTAATCCTCTCGCTTCCCCCGCGCGGCTGTATCAATGTGCATGGTTCCCTTCTTCCAAAGTATCGCGGCGCTGGTCCGATTCAGTGGGCCATCATCAACGGCGAGACGGAAACAGGAATTACGACCATGCTGATGGATGAGGGGATGGATACCGGCGCCATGTTGCTTCAAGAGGCCGCCCCTATCACGCTGGACGATACCGGCGGCACCCTCTCGTCACGTTTAGCTGAGATCGGAGGCAGACTGCTGGTCGAGACGATTGCGCGACTCAAGGCAGGCACCCTCGTACCGCAGCCGCAAGATGCTCCACGGTCGACCTTCGCGCCGTTGCTGAAAAAGGAAGATGGTGTGATCGATTGGGCCTTACCGGCCACTGCTTTGGCCAACCGGGTCCGCGGACTCTCTCCTTGGCCCGGGGCATACACAACCGTGGCGGGAGGTGACCGATGGACGATCTGGCGCGCCCTGGCGCTCCCAGGACCCATGACGAAGCCTCCGGGGGTGATCGTCGCCGTCACAACCGAGGCGATCCATGTTGCGACCGGGGAGGGAATTCTTGCCGTGATGGAGTTGCAGCCGGCTAATAGCCGTCGCATGGCCGTCTCTCAATACTTGGCAGGCCATCCCATTGCTGTTGGGGTGCAGTTAGGAGGACCGGCTCTTTCCTAGCCCGCCAGCCTGTCTTGTTCATTTGGTTTGTCTGGTTTTTTGGTTGAACGAAACTAGCCAGATGAATTAAATCAACCAGATAGACAAAACAAACCAGATCAACCAGACAGATCGGGCTTGTCCCCTATGGCTTCTGCCTCTCGATCGTTATTCACTACCCAGACCGCGCCGTCAGCGCGTGCGATCGCCCTTTCGTTGTTGGTGGAGTCGGTCAAGAGTGAGGAAGGAGTCGATGTCTTGTTAGATCGCGCCCTCGTGCGATGCTCGTTCGACAGCAGGGAACGAGCCCTTACGGTGGAGCTCACCTATGGCGTCTTGCGGCGTCTTGCTACTATCGATTGGCGGCTTGAACCCGTCTTGGAAAAGCCGCTTCCTCGCCTTCCCGTCGCCGTGCAGATGGTGCTCAGGCTTGGTGCCTACCAACTCCTGTTTCTGAATCGTATTCCGCAATCTGCCGCGGTCAACGAATCAGTCAACCTAGCCAGAGCCATTGCCGGCACACTCGGCAGAGATTGGAGTGGGTTCGTCAATGCGGTGTTGCGCGCGCTCTTGCGCCATCCGCCTCAGCCCTGGCCCAGCATGGATCCTGATGCCGCGCAGGCCTTCGCCGTGCGGTACTCGGTTCCAGGCTGGCTAAGCCGTCGATGGGTCGATCGTCTGGGCGTGGCCTCTGCGGAAGAGGCCTGCGAGGGAGTCAGCGTCGCGCCTCCTCTGACGCTTCGGGTGAACCAGCTGATCACGACCAGGGAAGCACTCCTCGAAAAATTTGCCCAGGTGGGTATTGCGGCCAAGCCGACCAGCGTGAGTTCATTTGGCATTGTGCTTGATGAAGGAGGCTCTGTGCCCTCGCTCCCGGGGTTTCGTGAGGGCGCTTTTTATGTGGAAGATGAAGCAGCGCAATTGATTCCTCCCCTCCTCGATCCTCAGGCTGGTGACATCGTGCTCGATACTTGCGCGGCGCCGGGAGGAAAGGCGACCCATTTGGCTGATCTAATGCATAACAAGGGGACTATCTACGCCGTCGATCGGAAAGGTGTCCGCCTGGATCTCGTGCGAAGCAATTGTCATCGACTGGGGGTCCAGATTGTCGTGCCGATCGTCGGTGATATTCGACAGCCACGTGAATGGCTTCCCATGATCGAGACAGCAGGGTCTCCCTCGGTAAAGAAGGCCGGAGTGGGTGATCCATCTGTTGATCGGATTTTGGTGGATGCGCCCTGCAGTG
>JBGPVY010000302.1:0-3185 GCA_041491905.1 Nitrospiraceae bacterium
CATCAGCTGGAGCATGAACTGGATGTCGAAGCGTTGCGCCTCGGGATCGGCGAGCGCCGGGTGGCAAGGTAAAGAACCGGACGGCAGGAACTATGTTGCGCAGATATGGGGTCGGGTCTTGCAATCCAAGACTGCGGCACTCGTCCGCGCGCGGCGGTCCTTCTTATTGGTCTTGTGTTCGTTTCTGACTCCTTTAGGCTGTCGTGGGATGGCGTTCGGGGGTACGGACTGATTCAATTGTCATGCGTACGGGGATATTCGGCCGCAGCGTCATCAGAGGATCCGGAAGGACGGTTTGTCCGTCTACCAATCGGAGGCGGACTTTAGAGGCCAGTGTCGCCAAAACCAGCAGGCCTTCCAACTCCGCAAATGATTCGCCCAGACACCGACGCCCACCTCCCCCAAACGGCAAGTAGCTGAAGACCGGACGCGCCTGCTGTGCTTCCGGCGAGAAACGGTCTGGGTCAAATCGGGTGGGGTCGGGAAACCACCGAGGGTTTCGGTGCATGCTCCAGGGGCTTAGAAACACCCGAGAACCGGCCGGGAGGAGGACACCGGATGGCAGTCTGTCGTCAGCGAGGCTCTTACGTGCGTGTAGCAGCCAAGCAGGTGGATAGAGACGAAGTGCCTCGTCCCAGATCATTTTCGTATACACCAAGCGAGGCACATCTGCCGCCGTCGGGAGACGGTGGTCCAGCACGGTCTCTAACTCATGGGTCAGGCGTTCGCGCACGGTCCCGGACTGGGAGAGAAGAAACCAGATCCATGTCAGCGCAGTGGCTGTCGGGTCGTGGCCGGCTATCAGGAAGGTGGAGAGCTCATCACGAATCTCCTGGTCGCTCAGTGGCTGCCCTGCTTCATCGGTGGCTGCAAGCAAGAGCGCGAGCATATCCTGGCTCCCGTGAGGTGTGGTACGACGACTTTGAATAAAACTTCTGATTTTTTCATCCACAAACTCCTGGCCACGAGAAAATTCTCGACGCTGTGTCGTTGGAACCCACAAGGGCATGACCCAGGCGAGGACGGAGCTATACTGCTCCGAGAGTAAGCGGTGCCCGGCCATCATGGCCTCCGCGACTTGGGTGGCGTCGGTGCTCACCTCACGTCCGAAGAGGAGGCGCCACATAATCGACAGGGTGAGCTGAATCATCTCACGTCCGATGTCGACGGTGGCGCCGTGGTTCCAGCTTGTAGCGAGGGCGGCTGCTTTTTCGGTAATCAGACCGGTGTATGAAGCTACATGGTCTCCATGGAAGAAGGGGAGAAACAGTCGCCGTTGGTGGTGATGGGTTTCGCCCTCCGTATGGATCACGCCTTTTCCAAACACGCGGGATTCTCCCGGAGGAACGCGGGTCTTCGTGTAGTTGTGCTGGTTGGTCACCAGCACGTGTTTGACGTCGTCCGGATGATTCAGGAAGTACATGGCCAGATCCGGATGGCGGAAGATGACCTCGGCCATCTGGCCCATCGGGAGCTTCACGACATCGCCATAGGAGTGACAGCGCAACAGAAAGCCGAGGCTATCCTGTTGGAACTCTGAAAAGAATCCAAACCAACGAGACACCGGCGGGCCGGAGAGCGATGTGGCGGGAATGGCCTGGTTCGTCATGCGAGATGCACCTGTTACGACCAGCATACTGCAGTGACGGCATGGGCTGTCAACGATCCTAACCCGCATTATTCATGAAGCTTCTGCTGCAAGCGCGGATATGCGGCTGCGACGGGCAGTCTCGCCGTTCAGCCCTTCGACATACTGCACGAGTATGCCTCAGGGCTTCACGCCTCCGAGTGCCCGTCTCGCTTCGCGTCTGCACGCTTTCGCGACGGACCTTCATGAATAATGCGGGCTAAGGTAGAACAGAGAGGCGCGGACCATAAAAGGAGCACATGCTGATCGCCTCGTCCGCGCGCGGGATTGCGTGGTTGGTCCTGCCTCGTTAGAATCCCTCTACAGGATGCTGAAAAAGTCTGCCAGCGGCGTTCTCGCTTCGCTCAGAAGCTCAACGTACCGAAGCGTACGCCTTCGCTTCTTCGCTCGCTGCGGCCTTGCTGGACGGCCTTTTTGAGCATCCTGCGGGAGTGTTCTTCTGTTGTGCCACATGTGGGACCATCAAGTTCTAGCGTGCCACAATAGTTTTCCGCAGCCTGCTAAGTTGATCTTCTATCCGAGACGGGTTGATCCGATGTGGTATTTCGCAGAAGCATCACATATGAGTCGTCGCAAATTGAAGAAGAACTGCCCTAAGCTGCCGCTGGCCTACTTCTCGGGTTTCTGGTCGCTGATCATACTCCTGTTTCTGAGTAGCGCTCCAGCCTATGCGGATTGGGTGGCGGTAGAGAAAGACTATCTCTCACCAGGGCTCCAGACTGTGTATATCGATCCGGACAGCATTCGCAGAGAAGGGAATCTGGTGACGATGTGGCAATTGATTGACTTTAAGTGGGGGCAAGGGAATGGGAGAGGAGCCCACCGATTTTCGTCTACGAAGACCCACAAGGAATTCGACTGCGCGGGAAAGCGCCTTCGGTTGCTTGCATTCACAGAGTTCTCACGCCATATGGGAACCGGTATAGCGGCTAATGGATACGTAGACAAGGACAATTGGATACCGGTTGAACCAGATAGTACCAGTCAAGCTCTGTGGGAAATTACCTGCGGCCAGGAGTGATCGCGCAGCCACACGGAACCTTCGAAATACACAAGGTTACGCAATGAGCGACAAATGCATTACATGCGACAGCATATCCCTCGAAGAGGCGACCGTCTCAAACATGGGGAGATTGTCGACATCATGCAAATCCTGGAGTGGAAGAGTCACTAACAAGGAGGATGCTATGAGATCAACGCTTGTCAGATGGACACTTAGGGCAGGACTAGGAAGCGTGCTCCTGCTTGCGTTTCTGTTGTTTCCCTTGGCCGTGACCGATTCCCTGGTGGTCCAAGCCGCCGAGCAGGCCGACCTGCTTGACATCAATACGGCAACAGCCGATCAACTCAAGGCGCTCCCTGGTATTAGTGAGGCGTACTCAGAGCAGATCATCAAGGGGCGTCCGTACCAACGGAAAGATGAGTTGGTGCAGAAGAAGATTCTACCGCGAGCCACCTATGAACAGATCAAGTATAAAATTGTGGCGAAGCAGAAATAGCGAATTGCTCTGTGCTTAGATGGTGATGGTTCATAAGA
>JBGPVY010000216.1:0-5198 GCA_041491905.1 Nitrospiraceae bacterium
GGTCTATCAACCGGGGTCTCAGCACGTCGTCGGTGACGGGTTTCACGTGCGGAATCTGTTTCCAAGCAACGATCTGGATCGTGAGTTGAGCCCATTTATCATGTTGGACTACGCGGGCCCCACGTTCTATCCGGCGACGGATCATCCGCGCGGGGTGGGCGAGCATCCGCACCGCGGGTTTGAAACCGTGACGATCGTCTATCAAGGTCGCGTGGCACATCGAGATTCGGCCGGGAACTCCGGCGTGATCGGGCCAGGCGATGTGCAATGGATGACCGCGGCATCCGGGATCGTGCACGAAGAATTGCACGAGAAGGAATGGGCCAAGCGTGGCGGGACGTTGCAGGCAATTCAACTGTGGGTGAATCTGCCCAGATCGTCCAAGATGTCTGAGCCGGGCTATCAAACGATTGTGAACGATCAGATTCCTGTCGTGCAGTTGGACGGGGGAGCCGGTACGCTTCGCGTGATTGCCGGGTCTTTGAGAGGCGCAAAAGGCCCGGCCAAGACGTTCACGCCCATCGAATTGTACGATTTGCGCCTACTGGCAGGGCGCTCGATGCCGTTGCAGATCCCGAACGGTTACAACGCCGGTCTGTTGATCCTCAGTGGTCAGGCATCCTTCGAGGGATCGCACAGGTTATCGGAGGCCGAACTCGCCGTCTTTACATCGACAGGAGAGCCGGTGACGATCGTTGCAGAGGAGGATTCCACGATTCTGGTGATGGCGGGCGATGCGATCGATGAACCAGTGGCTCGCTATGGACCGTTCGTGATGAATACGAAAGCAGAACTGGTCCAAGCCGTGAACGATTATCAGGCAGGCAAAATGGGTCATTTGAGTTAAGCAGTAACAGAATGCAAAGGAATACACGATGCAGATCGAGATTTACTCCGATGTCGTCTGTCCCTGGTGCTTCATCGGGAAGCGCCGGTTAGAGCAGGCGATCGAGACTGCCGGATACGCGGAACAGGCGTACATTGCGTGGCGACCGTTCGAGCTGAATCCGACGATGCCAAAAGAAGGCATGGATCGGCGCGTCTATCTTGACGCGAAGTTCGGCGGCGCAGAGGCCCGGCGCGCGATCGAGGATCGGGTGGCCAAAGCCGGCGAGGCGGACGGGATCGAGTTCGTCTTTGATCGGATCGCCCGGACGCCGAATACCTTCGACGCCCATCGCCTCATCTGGTTCGCGGAGCAACAGGGCTGTCAGGATGAAGTAGTCGAGGCTCTCTTTCACTCGTACTTCACGAAGGGGCGCGAGATCGGGAATCTCGATTCGCTGGCTGAGATCGCTTCCGATTGTAAGCTCAATCGTGAGGAGGTCGAGCGGTTTCTGTCCAGTGGCCGTGCGGTCCAAGAAGTCCGCGCCGAAGAGGCGGCCGGGCATCGGTTGGGCATTCGCGGGGTGCCCTATTTCGTCCTCAACGGCAGTATCTCGATCTCTGGCGCGCAGCCTCCCGATATATTTGTGTCTGCCCTTCAGCAGGCCGAGGAAACAGTCATGAAAAGAAAGAAAGGGGCATGATGGCAGTCCAAGTCTACGGATGTAACCATATCGTCATAGAGGTCACCGACGCCAAGAAAGCGGTGAAATTCTATGCCGATGTCTTTGGCTTGAAGATGCTCCGCGGCGGAGAAGGTGCGGCCTGGTGCAAGCTGGGCGAGCATCAATTCATGGCGATCTTCGAAGTGGACACACTGCAACCGGATCGCACGAAGCATTTCGGTCTCATGGTCCGTGACGAGAAACAAATCAAGGAAGTGCGGAAGAAGCTCATCGACAAGTACAAACTTAAACTGGTGCCGGGTTTTCGTTGCGACTTCCGCGATCCCTGGGGAAACCGCATTCAGGTGGGAGACCTCAGCGATGAATCGCTCGTGTGGCTCCTTCCCTACCAGGAAGTCCAGAAGGCCGGTATCAAGTTTGGAAGGTGAACTCATGAAGGCTCATAATCTCGGCCATGTGGTGTTCTATGTGAAGGACCTCGAACGGTCGCTAGCCTTTTATCGCGACCTGCTGGGATTCCAGGAGGTCGGAAGAGTCTTCAATGGCGCCGCTGCCGCGCTCACGTCAGGTCGCACGCATCACGAACTCCTGCTGATCCAGGTCGGTGATGCTCCTGGACCGCCACAGGGCCGCCGCCGCGGGCTCTATCATATCGGCATCAAAGTGGGAGACAGTCTCGATGAATTGCGCGCGGCGAAGCATGAACTAGAAGAGGCCGGGGTCGCGATCGACGGCATGAGCGATCACACCGTCAGTCAGAGCCTCTACCTGCGCGATCCTGACGGCAACGAAGTCGAACTGTACGTGGATGCGGATGAGTCGGTGTGGAAAAACAATCCCGCTGCCGTCCTCGCGCCCATCAAGCCGTTACATTTGTAACCTACAATAGGAGGGCCGTTCATGGAGAAACCACGCATTGCAGCCAAGCAGCCGGCAGTGATTTCGTTGGACCCGGGAACCTACTATTGGTGTCAATGTGGACGCTCGAGGGACCAGCCGTTCTGTGACGGGTCCCACCAAGGAACCGGGATCGAGCCGGTCGAGTTTTCAGTAAATGAAAAGAAAGAAGTCGCCTTGTGCCAGTGCAAGCAGACCAAGACTCCGCCGTTCTGCGATGGCACGCACAAGACCCTCTGATTGCGTTGGAAGGCTCGCGTACCTTGCACCCATTGCGCAGATGGTAAAATGTGCGCACCGACTCGTTCATGTTTAACCACTAAGCCTCTAAGCCGTCAGGCACCATGAAAGGACCTACATCATGAAAGTTGCTGTGACGACTCCCACCGGGAACATCGGGAAAGTGGTTGCAGACGAACTGGTGACGGCCGGCGCACAGGTAATCTTGCTGGCTCGTAACCCGGACAAGGTCAAAGCCCTGACCGATCGGGGTGCGACGGTTGTGCAGGGGTCGCAGGAGGATCGCGAATACGTGGTCCGCGCCACGCGTGGCGTGGACGCGCTTTTCTGGCTGATCCCGCCCGATTATTCCGTGCCGGATCTGCGTGCCTACTACAACCGAGTGGGCGAGGTGGCGGTAGCCGCCACACAAGCTAATCGGATTGGGCACATCGTGTTTCTCTCCTCGGTTGGTGCACATCAGGAGGGTGGAACCGGACCGATTCTTGGACTCCGCGATGTCGAGCAGAAGCTTGAACGGGTCGCGTTGCACATCACCCACTTACGGCCGGCAGCGTTTTTCGAAAACTATCTGTGGCAGTTTGAGCCCATCAAACATATGGGCAAGGTGTTCCTCCCTGTCTCCGGGTCCACGCGGGTAGCAATGGTGGCGACACAGGATATCGGACGAGTAGCGGCGAAGCGATTGCTCGACACGACCTGGACCGGTCGCTCGGTGGCGGACATCCTTGGCCCTTCTGATCTCAGCTTTAATGAAGCGGCGGCGGGGATAGGCCGTGGAATTGGGAAGCCCGTGACGCATGTCCAAGTGCCGGAGGATCAAGCCCGCCAAGCCATGAAGCAAGCCGGCATGGGTGACGATGCCATCGGGTTGATGCTCGAACTCTATCGTGCCATGTCCGGCGGACTGTTAAAGGCTCCGGAGGGCCGTACTGTTGAGAGTACGACCCCGACCACGATAGAACAGTTTGCGCGAAACGTCTTGAAGCCAATGATTGTGCCAGTGAATTGAGCATCGGTCTTGGGGTGAGATGTAATCATGGGTCGTAGTAGGGTAAACTAATGATTTCCTTGTGAACGTGTTAACGAAGAGGTTCAGTATGCCAATCCGGACAAGAAGCCTGAGGCTGACCGTGAGCCTTCTCGCTTGCCTGAGCGTCGTAAGTTCGCTCGGCTGTAAACAAGAGGCGGCCTCCACGCCGGCTCCTCCCATCCCGGAGGTGCCGGTGGTCACGGTGTCGCCCGGCACAATGCCGGACGAACCGGAGTTTATCGGTCAGACCGAAGCGTCGCGACCGGTCGAAATCCGCTCCCAGGTGACGGGTATCCTCAAAGAGCGGTTTTTTGCAGAGGGGCGTGACGTTAAGCAAGGTGACCGGCTCTATCAAATCGATCCGATTCCGTTCAGAGCGGCTATGAGCAGCGCCCATGCCAAGGTGGCGCAGGCGGAGGCAAGGCTGGTACAAGCCAAGCAAAATTTTGCTCGAGTGAAACCGCTGCTGGCGGAACAGGCGGTCAGCCAAAAAGATGTGGACGATGCGGTGGCGGAGGAATTGGCCGCCAAGGCGGCGCTGGAGGGAGCCAAGGGCGATCAGATGAAGGCCAAGTTCGACCTCGACAACACGCTCATCACTGCGCCTATCAGCGGTCGGATCGAGCGGAGTCGGCTCTACGAAGGGCGCCTCATCTCCGCGCAGACCGATCTACTGACCACGATCCACCAGTTAGATCCCATGTACGTGAACGCGAGCGCCCCGGAAACGTTTGTCCTCAAACGCCTCCGGGAGCGCGCGACGAATCGGATCCAAGGCGCGACACTCTACGAACTGCGGGGTGTTATCACATTTACGGACGGCAGCACCTATCCCCATGAAGGCAAGTTTGATTTGCTCGAAGTCGGCGTGCGCTCGGCCACCGGTACCAGAGACTTTCGCGTGACTTTCCCTAATCCGGATAGCGTCCTGTTCCCAGGACAGTTCGTGAAAATCCGCATTTTGGGCGCCGTGAGAACCGGTGTCATCCTGGTCCCCCAGAGCGCCGTCCAGCAGGGACCCAAGGGACCCATCGTCTTTGTCGTCGGGGCTGACAATAAGGTGGAGATCCGCCCTGTTCGGGCCACATCCTGGCGCGGCAGTCAGTGGTCCATCGAAGACGGGTTACGCGAGGGAGAGCGGGTGATCATCGCGGGATTCCACATGATCGCACCGGGCGCGCCGGTGAAAACCGTTCCGTATAATAAATCCGACCCAGCCGCTTCCGGCCAGCCGGCAGATGCGAAGCCGGAGCAGGCAAAATGATCCCGCATTTTTTTATCGATCGGCCGATCTTCGCTTCGGTCCTGTCCATCGTGATTGTCGTCCTGGGGTTGGTTGCCTTACAAGGCCTACCCATCGCCCAGTTTCCGGAAATCACGCCACCCGTCGTCCAGATCGATGCGGACTATCCAGGCGCGAGCGCGGAAGTGATCGCGGATTCAGTCGCGCGCCCGATCGAAGTGCAGCTTCCCGGCATCGACAACCTTCTCTACTACGACTCTACCAGCACCAATGA
>JBGPVY010000208.1:0-5466 GCA_041491905.1 Nitrospiraceae bacterium
AGGCCAAGACCACTACCCTTCCCCTCCCCCTTCGTGGTGAAGAATGGTTCAAAGATATGGGATTGTGTCTTGCGGTCCATGCCACAGCCGGTATCGCTGACGGCCAACCGGACATAGGGACCTGGCGGCAACGGGGTGAGGTGGTAGACCGGACTGCGGGTCAGTTCGACCTGGGCCGTTTCGATCGTGAGCGTTCCGCCCTTCGGCATGGCATCCCGCGCGTTGACGACGAGATTGACCAGGACCTGTTCAAGCTGGGCTTGGTCGGCGCGCAGCCGCCCGCTCGTCGGATCGAGTTGACTGACGAGCTGGATGTCCTCGCCGATGAGGCGGCGCAACAGACTTTCCAGACTCGTGACAGCGGTATTGAGCGAAAGAACTTTCGGGTCCAGCGATTGTTTGCGGCTGAACGTGAGCAGTTGTCGGATCAGCGTCGCGGCCCGTTCGCCGGCCTTCAGTGTTTCTTCGATCTTTCCGTAGAGGGGGTGTTGAGGGCCGAGTTCCGTCAAGAGGACTTGGCTGTAGCCCATGATGACGGTCAGGAGATTATTGAAGTCATGCGCGATCCCTCCGGCCAACCGGCCAACCGCTTCCATCTTCTGAGACTGCCGAAACTGTTTCTCGCTCTGCCGAAGGGCCTCCTCAGCCCGTTTCCGTTCGGCGCGGTCTTCCAGCTCACGTAATGCGCGCTGGACCGAGGGCACCAGCCGTCCGAGCCGTTGCTTGAGCACATAGTCCGTCGCGCCTTGATGCATGGCATCGATAGCCAGTTCCTCTCCGATGGTGGCCGAGACGAAGAGAAAGGGTACGTCGGGACAGTGCTGACGGGCCAAGGTGAGCGCCGTCATACCGTCGAAGCCCGGGATCGAATAGTCCGCCAGGATGAGGTCCATCCGGCCCTCCTTGAGGGCCGCCACAAATGCATGACGCGTGTCGACGAGTTGTGTCTGACAAGGGATGTTGCCCTCCATCAGGGTGGTCGTAATGAGTTCCGCGTCGACCGGATCGTCCTCGAGGTGGAGTAGGCGGAGCAAGGTTTTCACAGGTCCTTTGTGAGGAAACTAATCGATTGGGTCAGAGCCTTCGGGTGGCGGTTCGTTGATCACGCCCCAAAAAACACCAAGTTCTTTTACGGCCGCGATGAACTGGTGAAACTCAACCGGCTTCACCACGTAGGCGTTGGCGCCCAACGCATAGCTTTGGGCCAAATCGCGCTCCTCGCGCGAGGACGTGAGCATGACGACAGGAATCGGTTTCAGGTTCACGTCGTTCTTAATCGTCCTCAAGACCTCGAGCCCGTCGACTTTGGGCATCTTGAGATCCAGGAACACGACCACGGGATTGCCCTGCTGCCTGGAGGCAAAGACTCCGCGGCAATAGAGGTAGTCGAGGACTTCAGCTCCGTCGTGGCAGACCACCACTTTGTCGGCGATGTGATGTTCTTCCATGGCGGCCAGCGCAAGCTCGGCGTCACGCGGGTTATCTTCAGCGAGCACGATGGGCTTGACAGTGGTCATCTGAGAGACCTCGCGAGCGGGAGCGAAAAGTAGAAGGTAGCCCCTTGGTCCGGTGCCCCCTCGGCCCAGGTCCTTCCACCATGCCGATGGATGATTCGGCGTACGTTGGCGAGACCAATGCCGGTGCCTTCAAACTCGTCGTTCCGATGGAGGCGTTGAAAGACGCCGAATAACTTGTGTACATACTGCATGTCGAATCCTACCCCATTATCACGCACGAACACCTCGGCTTCACCCGGGTTCCGCCTGACGGCGCCGATCTCGATCTTGGTCTCCGGCCTCGTGGCTGTGAATTTCAGCGCATTGGAGATCAGATTCACGAAGACTTGGCGTAACATCGCCGGATCTCCCGAAACGTTAGGTAGTGGGTGCATTGTCCAGGAGATTTTCCGCCCTTGCAAGTCAAGACGTAAATCGTGAAGGACGGTCTTGACGAGTTGATCCAAGTTGACTGTCGTGCGGAGCATGTCCTGGCGACCCATACGGGAAAAGACGATCAGGTCGTCGATCAGTTGTCCCATCTGCTTCGCGGAATCTGAAATCGTCTGCAGGTAGCGGCGCGCTTTGTCGTTGAGCGCCTCACCGGCCGCCTTGGACAATAGGGCCGCATAGCCGTCGATATGACGGAGTGGGGCGCGCAAGTCATGCGACACGGAATAGCTGAACGCTTCTAACTCCTTATTGGCAGCCTGGAGCAGCTCGCCCCGGCTCTGCAACTCCGTGGCCACGCGGCGTCGCTCGGTGACATCGTGATGGATCAGAAAGTATACGGAGGCCAAGAGGACCAATTGCAGGAGGGCACCGAGTCCGAGCAAGGCGATCGTATTTCTCGTGCTTCCAGCGGATTGCACCACGCGGGCATGAAGTGCTCGCTGCTCGGCCGAGTCGAGCTCCGTCATCAGGCGATTGATTCCCTCGAGCTCGTTCTTTGCCGCGCCGGAGAGTGCGAGATGGCGCACGGCTTCATAGCCATGAAGCTCACGCTGGGCGATAGCTTCCGCCTCTGCTCCCAATTGCCTGGCGATGAGCTGTTCGAGTGTCGCCACGCGGGCCTGTTGTTCAGCTTCCTCGCTGGTCAGGCCTCTGAGATACCGAAGGTATTCGGGCATTTGTTCGACAACGGTCCGGTAGGATCTGAGGTACGATTCGTCGCCGGTGACGAGATAGCGCCGATGGCCACTTTCAGCGGCGCCGAGGGCTTCTCCGACTGAGCCGAGCAGCTGTACCAATTCGTTGCTCTTGGTATCGAGCCGGCTATTTTCGATCAAGACGGAAGTGTTGCGGTAGGAGATGGCACTGATGACCACAATGCCGGCAAAGACGAGCCCAAACCCCGCAAGGACGCGTCGCTCGATCGACCAATGGGTGAACCACTTCCTGCGCCCGCCGGTCTTGGGAATCGGTGCCGGACTGCTATCGGGAGCCGGTTCCGATCGAACGGGTGCTGGCGTGGCTGGACGTTCCTGCGTGATGGGTTCCATGGTTCAAGCGTGCGCGGGAGAGGATGTAAGCCAATGTCATGGAAACTGTACCCTCCTCCGGAAGACCCTGCAAGAAATATTTTAGAAGAATGCTTGTTGGACGCCGGAGAACCGTCCCCGGTAGGCTTAGCCGCCGAAGGGGATGACGGCAGGGGGAACGGGAAGGGATGCGGTTGTATCAGCCAAGTTTGAAAACGTCAAGATGGCAGAGACAACCCAGTCGGTGAAGGGTTGCGGATAGATGCCGATCACGAGGGTGCCGGCGAGACAGACGTAGACCACCACTTTGATCGGGCCCGAGATCTTGAGGGGTGACGAGTCGTGGGGTTCGCCGATGTACATCTTCTTCACGACGATGAGGTAGTAGTACAGGGAAATGACGATGTTGATGAGCCCCACGGCGATGAGCGCGTAGAGCCCTTCCTTCATGGCCGCGACAAAGATGTACAATTTGCCGATGAAGCCGGCCAGCGGGGGCACCCCGGCCAGCGACAAGAGAAAAATCAGCATCGCAAAGGCGAGAAAGGGCGACCGGCGGCCCAGGCCGCTGTAGTCGTCGATTTCCTCACTGCCGATGGCTTCGCTGACGGCGATGATAATGGCCCAGGCGCCGAGATTGGCGAAAAGATAGGTCAGGAGGTAGAACAACATTGCGTCGCTGCCCATCTTCGTCCCGGTCGCGAGACCGATCAGCACGTTGCCGATCTGGGCGATACCGGAATAGGCCAAGAGCCGTTTCATGTTCTTTTGGGCGATGGCCACGATGTTGCCGTAGGTCATGGACAAGATGGACACAGCGACAAGCAGCAGAGCCCAGATCGGCTTAAAGGTCGCCAAGGCGACCAGGAACATTCTCAGGAGAATGGCAAAGGCCGCTCCCTTTGGTGCGATCGAGAGGAACGCCGTCACTGGTGTCGGCGATCCATGATAGGTGTCTGGAATCCACGAGTGGAAGGGCACGGCGCCGATTTTGAATCCTAATGCGCCGAAAATCAGCAGGAAGCCGATGGCCAATCCTGGTGTGGCCTGTGCCGCCTTCATATCGGAAAACACCAGTTTGCCTGTTTCTCCGTAGACCAAGCTGATGCCATAGGCGAGGAGGCCTGCGGCGAAGACGCCCAGGATGAAAAACTTGATGCCCGCTTCGTTCGAGGCCATGTCCTCGCGGAGATACGCAACGAGGACATAGAAGCCGATGGTGGAAAATTCCAGGGCGACGAAGACCGACAGCAGGTCGTTCGCGGAAGCCATAAACATCATCCCGAGGGCCGACATCACGATCAGGAAATAATATTCTCCACGGAAGAACCTAAATCGATGGATGTAATCGATGGAGGCCAGAATGACGAGGATTGTCGCTCCGACGATGAACATTTTGAAGAACAGGGCCATCCGGTCGAGGGCGAACATGTTCGCGAAGAGGGTCCCGGTGATGCCGGTGATATCGAACCAGGCCAGGCAGCCGAGGGTGACGACGAGCCCGGCGATGCTGAAATAGGCTAATTGTTCGTTGGGCAGCCGGGGAAACGAGAAATCAATGATCAGGATGAGACATAACCAGGACGTGAGCAGGATCTCGGGTAATAGCAACAGGAGATCGGAGAGAGACATCGTGAGTGTGAAGGTCATTCTGACTTCCGTGAGGGGTAAGAGGTAAGGGGTAAGGGGTTAATTGCCAACACTGGCGCGTCAGACGACCCCGGCAGACTCGTCGTTTCACGTTTCACGTGTACCGTTTCACGTTCTTGTGAGGCCACCGGCACGACGCGGGTGATCTTCGCGATCAGGGGATCGACGCCCGACCGCACCACATAATAGAGGTGCATGGGGAAGAAAAAGAACCCGATGCTGACGGTGATCATGATCAAGAGCGGAAGACGATCAGCCACGGCGACTGCGTCGTGCGCGTGACTGTATTTCTGGTCCATGGGTCCGTAGAAGAGCCCGCGCATCATCTTGAACAAGTAGGCCAAGGTCAAGACGATGCCGACCACGGCCACGATGACTTGGAACGGATACTTGTTCCAACTGCCGACGATGATCATGACTTCGGCGATGAAGTTCACGGTGCCGGGCACGCCGACCGAGGCCATGCACGCCACCACGAAACAGCCGGAGATGAACGGCATGCGATTCGAGAGTCCGCCGAGGGAGGGAATGTCACGGCTGTGTGTCTGATCGTAGATCCACCCGGCCATGGCGAAGAGCATGCCCGTGGCCATGGCGTGGGCGAACATATACATCACCGCGCCCGTCAAGCTGATGTAGTCCAAGGCGGCCATGCCTAAGAAGACATAGCCCATGTGACTCGAACTGGAATACCCGATGACATACTTTGTATCTTTCGCGTAGAACGCCACGAACCCGCCATACACGATACTGAACATGCAGAGCACGGCCGCGATGGGCATGAGTTCTCTGGTGGTCTCCGGCAGAATCTCAAAGGCCACCCGGATGATGGAAAAATG
>JBGPVY010000125.1:0-8147 GCA_041491905.1 Nitrospiraceae bacterium
GAAAAGTCGTGCCATGGTTCGGCTCGCTGTAGACGTTGATGATTCCTCCATGCTGCTTCACGATGCCGTACACAGTCGCAAGGCCCAGCCCCGTCCCCTTGCCCAATTCCTTGGTCGTGAAGAAAGGCTCAAAGATGTGCTCCATCGTCGAGCGATCCATGCCCATTCCCGTATCGGAGACAGCCAGAAGTACATAATGTCCCGGCTGGGCAAACGACTGGATGCGGCAATACTCGTCGTCAATCTCGGCATTTTTCGTCTCGATGATCAGCCGGCCGCCCTGCGGCATCGCGTCACGGGCATTCACGCAGAGATTCATCAATATCTGCTCGACTTGCGTCGGATCCGCTCGCGTCACATGGAGCTCGGGCGCCAGCAAAAACTTCATCTCCACATCTTCGCCGATCAGCTTTTGAAGCAAGGCTCCTGCCTCAGAGACAATCTCATTCAAGTTGATGTTTCGGGGTTGCAGAAGCTGGCGCCGCGCAAAAGCCAGGAGCTGGCGCGTTAATCCGGCGGCACGGTCGGCTTGATCGCGAATCTTCTGAAAACGCTCGCGCATCGGGCTGCCGATAGGGCATTCCTCCTCCCCCATCTCCGCCCAACCCAAGATGGCGCCGATCACATTGTTGAAGTCATGGGCGACCCCGCCTGCCAACTGTCCGATGGCCTCGAATTTTTGGAGCTGCCGCAATTGCTCTTCCAAGTGCTTCCGCTCCTGCCGTTGCTTTACCTCGTGGAGCTCGCGCTGAATCGAAGGAACCAGGCGTTTCAAGTTGGTTTTCAAGACATAGTCTTGGGCGCCCACCTTCAGGGTTGCGACTGCTGTTTCCTCGCCGATGGTTCCGGAAACAAAGATGAATGGGATGTCCGGCCCTCTTTCTCGCAAGATCTCCAAGGCTTTGAGGCCGGAGAAATGCGGCATCGAATAATCGGAGATCACGAGATCCCATTCCTGGCTGTCCAGGGCGGTCTTCATGGCCCCCGCCGTGTCCACACGATGGAAATCGACGTCGAACCCGCCGCATTTCAATTCGCGCACGAGCAGAGTGGCGTCATCCTCCGAATCCTCGACGATCAACAGTCGAAGGGAGGTTCCCATTCACGCTCTCCCGATAGGCGGCGCTTCGTTCAAGATTAGCCAGTAGAGGCCAAGGTTCCGCACGGCTTCGATGAATTCGCCAAAATCCACAGGCTTTCGGACGTAGCTGTTTGCGCCGGAATCATAGCCGGAGAGCCGATCCTGCTCTTCATTTGACGAGGTGAGGATAACCACCGGTAGAAGTTTCGTGCGCGGATCCGCGCGAAGCCGCCGCAAAACCTCCAGGCCGTCAATCTTGGGCAGCTTCAAGTCCAGGAGGATGACCTGAGGCTTCTCGCTGGTATCACGGCCCGCATAAGGCCCGGTCCCAAACAGATAGTCCAGCGCTTCCATGCCGTCGTGCGCCACAACAACCTCGTTTTTGATGTTGTTCTTGTGGAGAGCACGCAGGGTGAGCACTTCATCGTCGGGATTGTCCTCCACCAGCAAGATTAATCTGTTTTCCATAGCGCTCCTTCGGGATTGGTCTTGCACAAACTAAAGCGTGAAGCCGAACGTCGCTCCTTTCTCAATCTCTCCTTCTGCCCAGAGACGCCCGCCGTGCCGATGAATGATTCGCTGTACGGTTGCCAATCCGACACCGGTACCGGGAAACTCCGTGACTGCATGAAGCCGCTGAAAAGCGCCGAAGAGCCGTGTCGAATAGGCGGGGTCGAATCCTGCCCCGTCGTCCCGCACGAAAAATGCGCGAGTGCCGTTCCGTTGTAGTTTCCCGAATTCGATGCGTGCTCTCTCATGCTTGGACGTAAACTTCCATGCGTTTCCAAGCAGGTTTTCCAACACAATCCGCAGCAGCCGTGAATCGCCTTCCGCGACCAAGCCCTCTTCGACCTGGATTTCCACCTGCCGATCCGGCTCCGCCTTGCGGAGCTCTTCAGCGACGGACCTCGCCAGTAAACTCAGGTTCAGTTTCTCCCGGTGCATTTCACTTCGCGTCACACGCGACAGATTCAACAGATCATCAATCAGCGCGCCCATGCGTTGCGTGGCGGCTCGCACGCGCCCAAGGTAATTCTTGCCGGCGTTGTCGAGCACTCTGTCGTAGTCTTCCAGCAAGGCCTGGCTAAAACCATCAATACTGCGGAGCGGCGCGCGCAGGTCGTGCGAGACGGAGTAGCTGAACGCCTCGAGCTCCTTGTTGGCCGCTTCCAGTTGCGCGCTGCGCACCAGGATCTCCCGTTCCGCTCGTTTGCGTTCGGTGATGTCCGTTGCCACCACCAGCCGGGCCTGTTTCCCGGCATAGAGGAGGGGATGCGAGATCACCTCTACCTCGATGATGGTCCCGTCCTTCTTCCGGTGTCTCCATGTCCCTTGGATCACCGAGTCACTCGGCGCCTTCGACAAGCTCTCCAGCGCCTCGCACACATCTTCCGCCGGCCGAATGTCCTTGATGGTGAGCGCCAAAAACTCCTCCCGGGAGTATCCATAGCTATGGAGTGCGGCACTGTTCACGTCGAGGACAGTGAGGTTTTCGAGATCGAAGACCCATACCGGGTGCGGATTGCTTTCGAACAAGAGGTGATATCGCTCTTCGGACGATCGCAGCGCATGCTCTGCATGTTCACGTTTGGCGTCCGTCTGATGGAGAAGGTGCGCCGTCCACAACACGATCGTTGTCAGAATGACGATGTAGGCCGTTGCGGAGAGCGCCGTGCCGATTTCGGCGCTAAACCACCCTGCTCGTTGTCCTAGAATTCTGACCCAGCCGACCACGAGGGGAATCGCAACCGCCGCCGGCAACAATCGCCTTGCGACGATCCCGCTGGTGCTCGGACCTGTGCAGAGCGCGACGATGCCTTCGTTGGGACGCGCGGCCAAGATGCCGGCGGAAAGTGCCAGGAGAGACAGCGCGCCGGGCATGGACACCGGAAGAAGAAATGTGACCCCAATGAGTTCCCGAACACCATAGGAATAGGCCGTGGCCACAAAAATGGCGATTGACCCTGCGAGTAACGCCAGAATCTGGCTGGCCAAACGGCTATGCCGGACTTGTGCGTCGAGCAAGAGTAGGGCAACACCCATCAGAACAAGATCTAGCGCCGCGCCCGCCGCCATCCGGCTCGGGATGCCATTGTTGGCGGACGCCAAGCTCTGCCGGAATAGGAATTGGTCGATGTTGGGATTCCAGCCGAGGAGGCCTCCGATCAATCGCAGCAGGCCGATGAGCACGACTCCGAATGTGAGCACCCGCCCGATGCGAAGTGCCCTTTTCCCCTTGCCTTCAGAGTGCAACAGCCAAAGCGACACGCTTGCGAGAATAAGAGTGATCGCGGTGAGGGGATTCATCCGTGGCGAGTGGGGCAGAAAGCTTTTGAGGACTTCGATCCGAAGCTCCCAGCCGAGCAGAACCAGACAGCTCACAAAAGCCGTCAGCAGCGCTGCGCCGCCTGATACATTCTTGAAGAGGTTGAATCTGAGCGTGTTCATGTTCGGGGCCCAGGGTTTCTGGAAAGGTTTCTGACTACGATTCGATGGTTGTCCTCTAAATGACTCAAGCGAGAGGGACAAATCATGTCAAAAGCTTAACTAAACGAATTTCTAAAACCTAACTGTGGCTTGGCGTATTTAGAGTCTAACTTCCCGTCGCATTCTCGGGAGTGGCCGCGGTGAATCACCCGGCCCTGCCGAACAGATTCGAATTCCCTGCGCGGAACGCTATAGAGACATTCGCTACGCGGTCCATCCTCAGGCGCGCAGAGAAGCGGGAACAGGCATCAATCGACATTGGCACTCCAAAACCAGGAAGGCCGAATTTTGATCCGCAGCGAGAGGAAAATAACTGCAGGCGAAAGATGGCCTAATGGAAGGGACCTCCAGTTTGCCTGAAAGAAACGCAAATGCAAGCCGGTGTGCTGGCCGATGTGCGCAGTTGGCTACGAATGCGCGCTTCCAACGTTTCTTTCGGGCGCGAGGCTGCATTCGTTGCAGATCTCTGGGCCGTGATTCTCGGTGAATCGGCGCTGGCTAGAAAGATGGCCCGGACCATGTTCGCGGGAGGACAGAAGTCACTGCCTAGGTTGTCACTGCGGACGATCGCGAATGCCGTCAGAACCCGCCTAGTTCTCTTCAACAGTCGCTGCAAAAAGAAGCGTGCCTACAATTCCGAAGATTCCCGCCACAAGGAAAGGGGTCTGCGGACGAATCCGCCACAGCAGACCTCCTATCACTGATGCTGGTGTAATCGACAGACTCCGGACGAGGTAATAAAGACCTACCGTACGCGCCCGCAAATTGTGCTGGGCAAGGTCAACAATCATGGCCTTGCGCGAAGGTTCGCCAATTTCACGCAAGCCTCCGATGATGAACGCACACACCAACCATCGGAAATTGGGGGCGAGAACGACCGCCACAGGAAAAAATGCAAAGCACAAAAAAGTGGCGATCACGAAAGGTTTGCGGCCCAAACGATCTGCCAACTTTGCAGAGGGAACATAAACGAGGATTGCCGTTGCGAGTTGCGCGGCCACGAGGATTCCGTATCGCGGAATCGTCACACCCGTAATGTTCGTGACGTAGAGAACGACAAAGATATCCGCCATCCCTTCACACGTACGAATGGCAATGTCGGAAACGAGCAGCCGTTTGAGCGTGGAGTGAAACGAGTTCCAAACACCCCACAGCCTCACCGAGTCCCGGGAAACACGGGGTACATTGATGGTCCAGAGGACCGGGATCGTGATCCCTACAAAAGCGATTGTGATGAACAGCCCTGTTCGAATACCGGCTCGAAGACCCATTGCTCCAATCATGGCACCGCCAAGAAGGGGCGAAACCACCATGGGGATGCGCTTCAGCATCGATTGGATCGTGAAGCCCATCGCGCGTCGCTCTCTGGGAAGGGCGTCGCCGATGGTTGCGAAGATGGCAGGCGACGCCATGGACTGCCACGCCATCACAAAAGCCAGTCCCAGAAAGAGAAAGGGCCAGGAGGGACTGAGTAGGTAGACCAGATAGCCCGCCAGCGCAGCAACCAGAAAGGTCAAGAATGCCCGGCGGCGTCCCCAATGGTCGGCTAGCCACCCGCCGGGGTACTGATAGAGCGCATCGAGGAAATCCTCCGAAGTGCCAAAGAGTCCGACGACTGCAACGCTCGCTCCGAGTGATTCGAGATACTTGGGGAGAAACTTCTTCCAGAGTTCCTCGCCCAAGCCAATGAAGAACACCGCCCCGGAAGCGGCAGCGACATTCCGCTCAATGCCGAGAGATTCCGCTATTCCTCTGTGGGTAGCTGCTCTCAGAAAATCTTCTCCCCGCGTTTGGCTCCACTTTCAAGATTTCAGGCCGCATCCTTGAAGGCTCCGTTGGGCTTCCCACGCTTCACCGTCTCCTGGCAATACGCGTACAACGCGTCGTAAACAATCCATTCGGCCGCATTGATTTCGTGGTCGTTGGTAAAGGTCAAATGCCGAAATCCCTCTGCGACCGCATTCAAGCCGGCAGCCTCAGGCTGATGCCACAAAGTGTTGTCCGTGTCAGCGCCGTTCACGATTTTTCCCAGAAGTCGCAGGGCCGGGTCTGCCGTGAGCTTGTACTTCTTGAGAATCCCCTCGAACGAACACTCTTTTCCGTGGTGGCAGAGTTCCACTCCCGGAACGTCGAACGGCGTCGCGTTTAATCTGTTCGCCTCCGGAATTACTTGTTCGGGGGGCACAAAATGGAACTCTGCGTCAGGGTCCACAAACTTCTTGATAAGCCACGGGCAGGCCACTCGATCCACTTTGACGTGCTCGCGTGTAATCCACTTCATAAAATCCTCCGCCTCATCTGGCGCGAACCTCTTTCTCGGATAAGGCCCGACCGTGATTGCGACCTACGGATGGATCAGTGCCTCATAGACCGTCATTCGCGCCACGGGTTTGCCGTCTGCTTCCTGTTCTGGCGCGTAGACACGGTGAGTGTCAGGGTCCACCGCCAAGCTGTGCACTTTCGGTTGAACCGGAAAGTCTTCGAGTTTACGGAAGTGATCCGGATCGTCCATCTGAAATACGGAGATGGCTCCGCTCGAACACGCCACGTAAATTCGCTTGAGACCTGGATCGAATTTGATGACGTCGGGACCGCCCGCCATCGGCAGGAATGCGATGAGCTGGTGAGTGTCGAGGTTAAAGACGGTCATGAGGTCGTTACCTTCACAGGAGAGGAAAGCGCGATGATGCTCCGGGTCGAGGGTCATCCCGTGGTTCCCTTCGCAGCGTCCTACCGGGTAACGTCCGACGACTTCATCCGTAGCCGGATCAATGACCGCGAAAATGTTTTGGTCTTGCAGGTTCACGTATACCTTGCGTGCAACAGGGTCGTACTGCGGCATACCCATCTCGCTCTCGAAACGCAGAGTCTTGATGATTTCGTCCTTGGTCACGTCAACAATCGCTTCCGCCTTGCCGCGCTCGTCGGAGACATAGAGCTTGTGAAACGGTGCGGCGTAGGCGCTGCCATCGGGCTTCTTCTCCGTGGGCAATTTCTTGATGACTTTCATCTGGCGCAGGTCGACCACCCCGATCGTGTTATCGCCGGCATTTGAGGTGTAGAACTTTTTCAGTTCGGGGACGTACTCGATGCCTTCGACGCCTGGCGTATCAGCTACCGTCGCGACTACTTTATTCGTGCGTAGATCGATGACGTACGTCTGACCTGCCGCCAGATGGGCCGAGAATAAATAATGGTCGTCGGTGTCAATGGTCAGATAATCGAAACGTTTACCTCCAGGCCCTGGCAGGTCGAACTCTGCCACTTTCTTTAGTGTGGGCACGCCGGACTCGGCAAACAGCCTTAAAAATCCTGTCAGCGCGATCAGTCCGAGAAGTTGCCAACTTTTGTTTCGCATGCAACCCTCCGAGGATTCCTGGAAAAAAACTTAGCCCCCATTCCGTGGGCAGGACCGCCTCTGCCCAATTCACTGAGAGCGGCTTTGAACGCAGTTGCGAGTTTTTCTGCCGGCCCTCTGCCCCAATAGTGAAGGAAGATCACAACGGGACGGTCCTCGGTCATGTGGTGGTGAATCGCCACCACGTCGAGACCGTTCTTACGGAGCGCTTTCAGGACTGGCGTGACTTCGTTTTCCAGCATAGCTACGTCGCCAGCGACGACCGCATCCTCCTGAGTACCGAAGAAAGCTGCCCACGTATTCAGTCCCATGCGGGCATTGATGACGGCACCGTGATCCTTCATCGCTACGTCGTCTCGTCCCACGGTGATTTTGTACACCGCGCCGGATTGCTCGCCGGCATGCCCGACAATCTTTGCCAGCTTTTCAGTGTCGAGGGCCGTACCCGTCCCCGAGATAGGAGTAACAGCCGGTGGCTTGACATGCCCGATAAGATCCAAGCCCGGCTTCACGCGGTGCACGAGGTCGACAGCCTTACCGTGACCATGCACGTGCATAAAGAAGACGTGTGGATCGTCCCAGAAGAAGTGGTTGTGAAGTGCGGTGATTTCGATCCCATTGTCAAGCAGTGCGGACATAACTGGATTGACTTCCTCTTGGAGAAGCACAAGGTCACCCATCATCACGTCTGTACCGTCCGCCGCTTTGGTTAATGCGACCCAGCCCCCGAAACCGAAAGGAGTAGGCGTCGAAACGCCCTGGATCGTCATCTTTAGATCGCTGCGGGGGATATTGACCTTGAGAACACCGGCCTTGTAGTCCCCTTTGCGGTCGAGAAACTTCAAGACCTCTTGATAATCACTCGGCATCTCCTGCGCCCGAACAGGAATTGCATTGGCGCAGAGCGCCAAGAGAATGTTAAACACCGCAAAGAGCGGAATCAGTCTCTTCATTGGGTCTCCTCCATAAGGGCCTAAATTTAATAGGACCGAGCAAATTCGAAAGTGCTTCTCTAGCCGACGGAGCCGCCCGACCAATAGCAATTCGGCAGATCACTGCGCCGATTCCAAGCGTGGTGCCGAGCGGCCCTGGAATCGGTCATCTTGCAAGCACGCGCAGATCATCGAAGTGCGTCACTGAATCCGCTTTGGTCCACAGGCCGATCTTGCCGGCCTCCTTGAACGTGTCGTCGGCCGCCTCGATCTTTTTCGCACCGTCGTA
>JBGPVY010000085.1:0-9933 GCA_041491905.1 Nitrospiraceae bacterium
GCGCCAGTGTCTCCTTGCGAGATTCCCAGCGAGCGGGCGAGTTTTCGCCCGCAGCCGAGATCAGTTTGTGATACGCATCCGTGTAATGCAGATGCATTTCTTCCGGCTTCGGCGGATGGCTGAGCCAAACGAGCGAACAGGCGGGGCAACGCACCAGTGTGTACCGTTCCTGCCTGCCGTGGAGCCGGTCCGGTGCCCGCAGCCACATCTGCGCGTCTGCTTGCCCGCAAATGGGGCACGGCTCCGGACCGTGACTCCCGGGTCCGGCTCCCTTATCCTGCCCTGCGTCCGCGTCCAGCGCTGGGATGGGAGGTGAAGAGAGACTCAAGACTTGACTCCCGCAGCCTCGCGAGCCCGGCCGGCCTCCGTCGACGCTCCTGCCCTGTAGGCGGCAATCGTCTCGCGGTACACGTCAAGGAGCTTCACACCTGCCGCGGTCCAGGTAACCTCGGGGGCGGCCTTGAGAGACGCAGCGCGTAGCCTCTCCAGTAGCGCCCGATCTTCATGCAGCATCGTGATGTGTTGGCTTAGCGCTTCGACGTCTCCCACTTTGTGCATCAGGCCGGTTTCCATATGGCTGCAGATTTCGGTGCAGGCTTCTGAAGCGAGCGGAACGCATCCGCACCCCATGGCTTCCGTGATTACAAGTCCGAAACCTTCCTCGATGCTGGGAAGAACCAGGATGTCGCTTTTTCGCATTAGTTCCGGCACGTCGTTGCGGTGGCCGAGAACGCGGACACTCGGATGCGAAAGCATGGGTGCCAGCTTTTCCTCGTAGGCCGGCAAAAATTCTCCCGCGATCAGGAAGGTGCCGTCCTTGCAGGCCGGAGATTTCAGCCACGCCTCAAGCGCATAATGCACGCCCTTCCGCACCGCGCAGACCCCTACAAACAGCATCGTCAGTCCGCGATGGGGAGGCCGCGGCTCGGCCCCGGGGTAGTACACCTTCTCGTCATACCCGTAGATGTGGCGGGCGAGCTGTCCTTTCGCGAATCCCTTATCGAGAAAGGTCTTCACTACGAAATCCGACGGGCACAGGAGGCGGCTGGCCAGTTCATATTCTTCCTCCTCTTTGCGCAGTTTCTCCTCGTTGTAGGCATGTTCATGATCCGGTGGCAGGGTTACGCCCAGGCGCTCGCACTCCTCCTTCACCACGTCCATGGCAAACCGTGTATGGGCGTTGCATCTCTCCAAAACCGTAGGGATTCCCAGCCTTGCAGCCGTCTTGAGTGTTTCAAGTGCTCCCAGCGGCCACGTGTGGATGATGTCAATCTGCCCCGCCAATTTCTCGATTCGGCGTGCCACAATCCAGTCGTGCAAAGCGACGGCGCGCATGGTACCCACGAGCCTATACGGGAGGCGGAACCTGCCTCTCGCCAGCGTTGGGGAAACTTTTACGCCAGGGCGGACTGGTCTCGAAATGGAGGCCGGGAAAACCAAGACGTCCGCTCCCGCAGCCGCCAGTCCGTTCACCTGTTGCCAGGCTGTGTAACAAATCCGGTCCGCGCCCAGCCGGAGCGGGAAGCTGTATACCGCCCGCACGCGCTCGTTTCTGTCGCTCATTATTTTCCTTGAGGCCCTTCTGGACTGTGTCTCTTTAGGAGGTTAGGCCTTCAGCCATGGCACGGAGCGCTCACTTCGTGTAGAAGAACCGTGCCGTGCTTCCTGCTTTGCTTCGCCGAGTGGCAGATAAGTCCCCGCTGTGCCGGGAGCGGATGCGAACTCCACCTGGGCCGATGCCTCAGCCGTTCGGACCGTTGGCTGCCTTGCCTCGAAAGTTGCCACGGAGATGCAGGCCACCAATGGGAAGAAACCCATAATTAATTGAGCCATGTAGTTTATGCCGAAATGTGCCACCACAGTGGCAAACAGGGCTGAACCCAGACACCAGAGGAGCCATTCCTGCCCGCGGTCCCCGTTCACCTGCTTCCTTGCTGTCCCAATCGCCCTAAAGCTCCGGCTGAAAATCGCGATATAGAAAATCAGGGTCAACAGACCCCCCGTCAACGCAACGGCAACAAACTGGTTGCAGAGATCCCACGCACCCCATCCCCATGTGTTGTAATCCCTAGTGCCCAGAAGCCACCAGTCGCTGAAATGCCGTATGGTCATGTCCACCAGCTGGTAGCGCTGATCGCTGGACGATGAGCCGGTGAGATCAATGCGGGCGATCAGCGCCCATACGGGCGCCTTCATCACCATGTGGAGTCCCACTATGATGATGACTAAACCCCAGCGAACCAGGCGCATCCACTTGCGGAGAGGCCAGAAGGCAAGGCCCAGGAGGCTCCCGCCAAGGGCCAAGTACGATGTGCTCGAGTACGACGTGATCACCATGGCCGTAGCCCCGGCAAGTCCCGCGCACGCTGCCATCCGGGACTTTCCTTCCGTCCACAGCCAGAGAAACAAGGGAATCAAAACCGCGGCGAAAGCGCCGGCGTAGAGATAACCTAAAGTTCCCGACGAACGTATGTGCCCGTCTCTTACCGCCACCGCAAGCGGAATCCCTCCCAATAAGCCGAATACATTGATATGACTGATCTTTTCGTTGATCATGCACACGCCCTGAATCACGCAAATCGCGGCCAACACCTTGACCGTGCGCCGGATTGCTTCGCCGTCGGGAATTAGAAACCTCACCACCAGGTAGCCGCCCAGGGTGTCCACAAGATCCCCCAGACCCTTGATCAATGCCTGCGTCTCCATCCACTGGAGACAAAAGGCGATTACGGCCGACACCGACCAGAGAACCACCACCCAGTCCACGACGTTGAATCCCCCCGGAAACTTGCCTCCCGATGACGACTTCCGGGAACTGGCCATTCGAGCCAATCCCGCCAAAATCAGGATGCGCAGGGCCGTAAAGTGGAAGCCCCCCAGCACCACCACTTGTCCGACCGGGATCGTGAAAAAAACCAGAAGGAAAGGCACAATCGCCTTCCAGCGCGGAAGGATAAAGATCAGCACGATGGCGATCAGCAGATACACCGCCACCAGCGGGTGAATGATCGTATCGGCCGCGCCGCCTCCAAATCTAAGGTGTTCAGGTTCCATGGGTCAGCCGCTAGCTTTGTGTTGCTTCTTTGGGTCTTGCATGGGCGCGCCAATGCTTCTTGATTCTTTGCAGGAGGTTGGTGCGCGTCAGCACTTTCTTGATTGCCTGATCGATCCCCCCAATTGAAGATCTCACCAGGTTGAGACTTATTCCTTTCAATGACGGCGCAAAGATGTACAAGGCAGTCTCCCGCCATCTCTGGTTGGAAAGGACTTCTTTGTATTGGGCGTTTCCTGGGCCAAAGTCAACTCCGGTCACACCCTCGCGGTTACCGTCGCAGAAGCCTTCGATGACCTTCATGACTAGATACATCCCTGGCGAGTGGCTTGCGAATTCCGCGTCATACCCAATATAATCGCTGCCAAATGTTGCCCCATTAATGTCACCTAGCCAGAACGCGCCCGGACGCTCCGCAAAATAGAGGACGTAGCCTCGGAGCCAGCCCCTTTGAGCTTTAAATCGCAGCCGCTCTCGCATCTCCGGGCCATCCACGAATCCTACTCCGAGACCGCGCTGATAAGACCTCTTCGCTACTTGCTCGACATCCTGAATCATCTTATCGAGATCTGTCACTTCACGGTAACAATGAATTCTTACGGCACCAGAAAAATCCTTGATCAATTTCTTGGCCTGCCATCTCTGGTTCTTCCGGACCTTTGGCGATAGGCCCTGATAGAATCCTTCCGCGGTGGCCGGCAGCGTGGCGGCGAAGTGCGGCTGCGTGATGCGGACGTAGTCACGGCTCAGCAGGCCGGGCTTTGTCATGGCCAGCCTGCATAGGTCTGATTCCTGCCTGAGGAAATTCATGTAAGCGACATCGGCTTCCCCTTGAGAGAGAGACCGGAGAATTTCGCTCACCATCAAGTCGCAATTTTCGTGTGAGGAGTTGCCTCTCAATGCCCCGGAGACAAAACACATAGTTTGAGCCCGCAAACGTACACTGAGATAGCCCACCCGGCAGCTAATTTGCCCGCGGTCAATTCGTCCTACCAGAATCGCATCCGGCACCCCTCCACGATAGACCACCAGCACATGTGGGCGCGCAGTTCCTGGATTTGACCGCAGAAACATCAGATAAGTGTCTATCTCAGAGTCGCGGTTGCCTGGCCAGCACTCCCAGACCTCGCGGATTTCTTCGAGTTCGGCGATTGTCCGCAGGACTCTTACACACGCTTCGCTGCCCATCGGTGCCGCTGGTCCTCTTATGTTAAAAGGATCTGCGGCGTTTAGAGAGCACGGTGTATTCACTTTTGACATGAACCGTTCGGGTGGCTAGATCGTCCCGTTGGCACAGGGATCGAGACACCGTCTTAGACTGAGATAGAAAGTTTACTTGAGGTCATCCCGTGCAGCAGGCTTGGTCCCAACGAGTCCAACCGAATGCATTCTTCAGGATTCGTGCCGAATCGGTAGATTTGAGAGGATGTGAGGGCCTCACGGCCAGTTGTTGGCAGCGAACCAGACTTGCGACCACAATCTCCGTCAGTAAGCCCAATACCGTCGGCAGGGTTACTGAACCGAGGCCGTAAGACCCGTGGGCGGATTCGGAGCGGAAGCCTGCGTTCCACCGGACTGATATGCTCCCACATCCCACGTCGCGCTTACTGGCCGGAGTATGGCCGTTCGCGCCGGATAGACCGCTGTATGATTCGCAGCGTTGTAGCTCACGCCGAAAGTCGTATCCGATTGGCAGGCTGTCGCGGCCGCTGCCAATCCAGCGGCAGAGAGCGCCGTACAACGGCTTTGCTCGTTTGTTCCCACTCCGACCGTAGCAGAGTTGGCCGCTGGCGGTGAATATGCGAATGTTTCTACTTGCGTGTAACCTGCCGCCGTAGCTGTGGCGTTCGACATTCTGGTTGAGTCAGTCACGAAAGTTCCGCCCGTGCAGGGAGAGCTATATTGTGACGCGCCGTTTGTGATGTAGTGATTGTTGGCTGCCGTGAACGGATGGCTGAACGTGGAGTTGCATTGCAGGATGACCCCAGTTCCGCCATTGACCTGAAAAGTGTTGTTGAAAATAATGAGCGTGCCCTGATTGCCGAAGTTCGCGTTCTGCCCAATATTGAAATAGTTCCCGGTAACACTTCCATCCACGTCATACATCAGATTGTTGAACCAGTATTCCGTGGTTCCCACCGACATTTCAGGCCAGATTCCAACTATCCCAAGGGGACACGCCCCTGAGTCCGAACAAATATGCTGAAACACGTTGTTATAAAAAGCATTCGAGCCAGAGATTGAAGTTCCCGCATCCTCGAAGAGATTTCCATGTGCCGCTCCGTCCCCCGGCTCAAACCAGTGCGAGAAAAGATTGTCGTGCCACGTATGACCGCCTGTGAACACGATTTGGGCAGTATATCGAAACACGTTTTGGCTGAAGTTGTAAGCATTCCCGTGCAAAGTTTCGAGTCCCGCAGGGTCGGAATCCGAACCATCCACCACAATTTGGTTATGAAAATCAAAATCAGCCACACTATTCGTACTATTGTCGAAGGCTCGCAAATTAAAGCAGTAGCCCGGAGACCCGCCACAGGAAAACGGGATGTGCGTCCAGCCGTGAATGTAGAGGCGTGAAAGTGTAAGATTACTTCCGCCTTTTTCCTCAAAGTAGAAGTCCCCGCCAGTACCACCCAAGATTTGCGAGCACAACCCGGTCAACTCAAAGTTGTCGAAGGTCACAAAATGCGCAGACTCAAGGCTGACGAACTTGTTCTGCGCCCCTAATTGAAACGCACAACTGGCAACGGAATCTCCTACCACACTTGGATTGGGAGTCAGTGGATTGTCGGCGTTGAAGAGAGGACGCGCCCAAGAGCCACCGGAGAACCATGTGGAATCGAAGCCATAATAGATTGGATTATTGGCTGTCCCAGTCTTTCCCTGGAGGCATAGACCGGCAGATTGAGTTGCGTTGAAGTCGCAGTTCGTCTTGACTCCCGCGTAGGGAGACAGGGCAGAATTGCCGAAGTGCCAGGTATCCCCGCCACGGAAAATAATGCCGTCTCCCGGTGCAAGCGTATGTCCTCCCGCATAGTTCGCCATCCCCGGCGAGTGGAGCCAAGGCGTTGCTTCGCTCGTACCATTGTTCGTGTCCGCGCCCGCTGCCGAAATATAGAAGCAGCTCGTGACACCGGAAGGAACCGGAATCGAGCCGCAGCTTCCTCCCGCAGCGAAAGCGCTTCCGGCACTGAGAAAGCAGGCCATCAAGATCGCGGTGCGAAAAAACCTTGCCATCAGAAGTCCCCTTGTCCAAGTTGTATGCACCGCTCAAGTTACACTGAGCGCCACCTTGGCTACTACTGGCCTAGAGGCCAGCTTTAGTACAGGGGCAAGCTATTCATACCGAAGAAGGCCAACCGCAATTGTCTGCTGAGGATGCGTATGCGTCAGTATTTGGCGAAGGGCTGTGGCCCCACCGGTCGACCAGTGACTAAATTGAGGTAAATCTCTTCGGGGGCTGCGGCGACAACGGGCCTCACTGCACCGTCGCCTGCAAATTGGTCGGGGACTTCGGGGCCTGCCCGTTCGGAGCAATTGAGAACGACGTAATCAATGCCTGCCATGTGTCACTATCGTGAGTGTCCGTCGTATTGTTGGCGGTCGAGCCGGACGCGGCGCTCAGGATATAAGCGGCCACGTTTCTGGTCGAATCAAATTGGCAATCCTGAGTCTCGCCCGGCCCGCTGTAAATCGGGCAACTCCAAGGTGAATTTATATCATTGACGTGCTCGCTGCTCCACGTAAAGTTGAATAGCAAGTCGCCCGCAGTCGGGGTTATGGACGGTGCATTAATAATACCAGGATTAAAAGTATTCCCACAGTTGCTTAAACAACTACCAAGCGGAGAATCTACATGATGCGTGAAACGGCATCCCCCGCTCGCACTAAAATCAATGTAGGAAACTTGAATGCCCGAATGCGCACCACTGACCGTCCAAGTAATCGTTTGCGAACCAGAGGCAGCCGCAGAAAGAATATAGAAGATGAAACCTTGCCCTGTAGCAGTGTTACCGGGGCCAACAACGCCTGAAACGGTCGTCTTAACAGCCGTTTGACTTCCCATTGTTATGCTTACAGGAGTACATCCTGGGTAGCACCAGGCGGTAAATGCCACTAAATCACCAACCGCATGTATATTGGTGGCGAGAGTAACGGTATTTGATGGCCCATTCTCAACGCTATAGTCCGTATTTTGTTTTGTGGCCGTACAGATTTGAGCCGACAAGGTTGCAGTCGTGGTAAAAACAAGCGTAATGAGCGCAATAATGTGTCGTTTCATTTGAATGTCGCCACCTGCCCTACATCAAGATCGCGGTGCGAAAAACCCTTGCCATTTAGAAGTCCACTTGTCCAAATTGTATGCACCGCCCAAGTTACACTGAGCGCCACCTTGGCTACTACTGGCCTGGAGGCCAGCTTTAGGACAGGGGCGAGCGATTCGTACCGGACAAAGTCAACCCCCAATCGAATTCTCTAGCATTCAAGAAATTCCATCAGCAGCCTCTTTCTTGTCACAGCCCATGCAATTCGTCGTCCCCCGAAGGCCCCGGCGGGGACCGGGGGCCGAATAATTGTGGTGCCCACCGACCGGCAAAACCCGAGGTGCGAATCCAGATCCTTCACCTCATAACAGTGGTGAAGCTTGAGGTGATCCGGTGGACCGAGCTCTCCAGAGGTTCATTGCTCATGCGACCTCGCCATGGTGGGAGCCGCATCCCTCCTTTGCGTATCTTTCTGCGTTTGCTCTACGGGTTCATTTTCGACCCAGGACACAAAAGTGTGCCCGAACACGCTAAAGAATCTGGCCCGACCCATACGGCGAAATGGAGTCTTTTGAAGAGACGACAATTGCGCCTCATTCCACTCCGCTGCTTCAATGAAGGCTCTACCTCCGCCAATCGTTGCCAGATTGCCGAGGATATGAGTGACCAGGAACGGATTTATGCCCTGACCGCGAAACTGAGGGAACACGTGGAAATCGAAGAGGTGCATATCATCCTGCCCCAGGGGGAAGTAATACGGTTCGATGGTGCGTCCCTGCAAGGTCCAACCGTAGCCAGCCAGCTTGTCTCCGGACTTGATCAACCACAGAGACGCACCGTGTTCGAATCGCTCTCGGATGTTTCGGTGGGCCTGCTTGGGATTCCAGAAACTGGTCATTTCCTGGAAATCCTGAGGGTTGAGTTCGGCATAGCTTCTCAGGCGCTCCACTTTTAGAGAACTCGGGATGTTTACGGGAGCCGTGGTTTGCTTGGCGAGGTCACAGTAGAAGACAACCATGCGGCTCGAAAAGAGCGCCCGTTTTACGGCCAGGCCGGCACGGCGGATCGTTGATCCGAAGCCGTGGCGTGTGTAATAAGCCGCGAGGCGCGAAATGGAGTTGGCAATGCCCATAGTGATGGCCGCCCGCAGCCTTCAGGCTTTCTGGGGAACACTCCCGGAGAGAAGTTCGCGCAGGCAGGCGCCGCTCACTTGCTTCCGCACGTCGCTTTGCGCACTTTCTTGGGAATGCGCCGAGCCAGAGAGAACTGCAAACGTATAGCGCAGCACGTGATGGAAAAGCATTATGCTCCGGATTCCCAGCACACCCCAAAAGCTGTGGTGTTTGGTCCAGTAATGCAGCACTGACCTCTGCTGCGCCACGGCAAAGCGCACCGGATATGGCGCCGTAATCTTGCCCCGGTCGTGGATCGCCTGCCCGCCGGGGTAGAACACCACCTGCCATCCTGCATTCCGTGCGCGCCGGCACCAATCCACGTCATCGCCGTACATGAACAGGCCTTCATCGAGCAGGCCCACCGCGTCCAAGGCTTCGCGGCGGATCATCGAGAAGCAGCCCACCAACACGTCCACGGCCAGCGTCCGATCATGCGGAAAGTAGAACATGTGCTCACCCGCGAAGAACCGCGAGTTCTTGAACCGGACGGACAGGCCTGTGGACGAACAAAAGTTGTTCCACAGAGTTGGAAATCGTCGGCACGTGCTCTGCATCGACATGTCGGGGTTGAAGACCCGGGGACCGACATTCCCCACCTTGGGGTTCTGCTCCAGGAAATCCGCGAGCGCGTCCAGGCAGCCCGGGAACACGATCACGTCCGGATTCACCAGCGCGATGTAGCGTCCCTGGCATTGCCGGATGGCCACGTTGTTGCCCTTGGCGAAACCCAGGTTTTCGCTGCTCTTGATCAACTTCACCCACGGAAATTTCGCTTCGATCATCTCCACGGAGCCGTCCGTGGACGCATTGTCGACCACGAGTACTTCCATGCTGCGCCGTGGCGGGGCCTTGGTCAGGCTTTCCAGGCACAACTCAAGATAGTGTTTGGCGTTCCAGCCGACAATAACAACCGAGATATCCACGGAAGGGGAGGTAGACGACATGCGCTGAACTTAATTTCTTGTTACCAGCTGTTTGAGAGAGCGTGCAAGGTTTAGAGGGCTCAGGGAGCCGCGAAGCGTGCGCTGCATGGCCAAACCTGCCTTGACGATTCCAGAAGAGACGGCACTGTCCGATGCCACCAATGGGTTTATCTGACAAACGTCCACGCCGGAAAATCCTCTCTTAAAGTGATAGACGCCGGGGTTCCCTTCGGGATCGATGCCTCCGAGGTCATACGACTTAATGCCGCGTTCCTTGAGCCAACTAATCAGGGTCCACTGCAAGAGATAGGCGCCTTTGGAATTCAACCCGTCGTCGCTCGTGGCACCAAGCAGGTAGATCGCGGAATCGCCCATCACCGAGGCAACCAGGCCGGCCACTGGGACGCCCTTGTCTTCACAGATCAGGATGCGCAAGCGCTGCGATTCCGCCAAGGTTTCCTGGATGTGCCCGAACTCGTCAGCGTCCACCGTGGTTTCAAACGTCTTGCGCTTGCGCA
>JBGPVY010000233.1:0-4732 GCA_041491905.1 Nitrospiraceae bacterium
CGTTCTACAAAAAATGGTGGTTTTGGGTGATCGTGGTGGTCGCCGTGGCAGGTGCCTTGGTGGCGGTGACGGCCAATAATGGGGTGAATACTTCGTCTAACCCCTAACCTGGGCCCGGGGCCGGGCTAGATAGGCCACCAACGAAGATACAGCGCTCGCGATTGGCGGGGGTAGCGGGGAGGCGTCATCAACTCGGATTCAACAGCGACCACTCTATCGTTTTAGCCTCCACGAGCTAAGTTTTGTAGGTTGAAGTCACATTGTAGCGACAGGTTACAGCACCAAGAACTTCATGGAATTCAAATGAATACCAATCGCTAAACAATGGTTACTGGGAGAACTCGTTCTGCCTTGCGAGGGGGAGACGTTGCCCAGCCTCTTTCGCTGTCTTTTACATACCGAGTCCCATCCTGAACTTTAGGTCATAGACGGCCTTCTCGAGATTCTGTGCCGTCCCAATGTCAACGAACGATTGGTTTGGAAACCGGACGGCCTGAAACCGCAACCCAGCCTGAAGCGCCGCTTGAAACACATGACCAACAGATAGTTCAGATTGGTGCGGCGGACTTGTCGTTGAATCCTGCCCTAACCGTCGCTGTAGGCTGAGCAAATGTTCATGAAGAAACTCTGTAAACACTGAGGTCCACACAGCTATGATCCACCCATACTCAAGATCCGTAGCAGGCGGTTTGATCACAATAGAACGGACTTCATCATTGTTGCCTAGCTCAATCATATCCATTGTCCAAGGAGATTTCACAGGGAACAATCCTAGGACGACATTCGCCTCTGTTGCATCCAGGCGATCCAACAACTTCACGAAAGCATCATCACCTTCGAACACAATATCGGGGAATCCGAACACTACGACCGAATGCCTCACAAATGAGTAGGCCTGATCAAGGGTATACGGAGCGCCAAAGGGCAGCCGCATCATTAAGTAGCCCAAATTCATATCGACCATGGCGCCATCTCCGAAATAACTTGGGATATCCCATTTGCCCTGCCGCAAGATGAAATAGGCTTTGCGAACGCCAGCAATTCGCATTTTCTCAAGCAGGTAGTGCGAGACTGCTTTGGGACGCAGGCCATCGGCTCCGTCTGCCCTATGAAATCCGATAGGAAAAATCTCCTTACTGCATGGCAATGGCTCAATGCGGACACCCCTGCCCCCAACAGGTAACACTCCTACAATTTCTATACCTTTCAGCATGTTCCAGACAGAATATCGAGGTGCGGAGCAAGACCCTAACGGACGGTAGGCGTACCAACCAACTTGGCGCACAACATGGCTCTCTGCTGATCACGGTACCACTCAACTGTCTGTTGCAAACCACGTTCGAGAGAAGTGGTGGCTTTCCACCCAAGCTTTGCAAAGGAGTTAACCGTATCGGCTAGACGCACTTGCTCAAACGGGCGGTCCGGTAACACTTCAAACAACGGTTTAATATCACTGCCGATCACAGAAACAAGCTGTTCAACGACTGTCCGAACCGAGACGAGCGTCCCAGAACCCAAGTCAATCGTGGCACCCTCTATCCGTGGCACAAGCGCAGCCTGAAGGAACCCCTCTATGACATCATCGATATAGACCCAGTCGGCCTGCCATTGCCCACTGGAAAGCTTAGGAGACTCGCCTTTCAGAAGGGCTAGTGTAACTGACGGAATCAGCTTCTTCGGATCTTGCCCAGGCCCATAGGTCATGAATGGGCGGACCATGACGCAGGGGGTTCCGTAGAGACTATAGAACATTCGTCCGTACACGCCACTTGCCCATTTCGCCGCAGCATAGGGAGAGCCAGGAGTTAGTTCACCCTGACTTGGTTGCGGCTCCGTGAGTGACCCCACCAACACAATTCGGCGGTAGGATTCTTCCGCCGATACAGCTAAGAGATTCACCGTGCTTGCGAGCAAACTATGGAATGTCGACAGAACCAGATCCAACCCTGGACTGGCTCCAACCATACCCGACAGATGGAAAATGATATCTGGTTTAATCGAGGAAACGAGATAGCGGGCCGTGGCCAAATCGGTCAGATCTCCCTGCCACCATGTAGGACCTCCTGGCTCAGTCACCCGCTTGGTCCGTGACGTTGCATGGACCTGGCTTCCAGCTTTACAGAGATAGCGACAGAGGTTGACACCGATGAAGCCGCTACCCCCAGTAACGAGGACCTTCAAACCAGCCCACTCTAGTTGATTATCAGCCGGCTCTCTATCGACTAGACTCATTGTCCGCCCGATGCTGGTACACCAATGCCCCTTCCTTCTCCGTTCCGTCCTCGTAGAGAGCGATGAGGTCTTCTGGCAATCGTGAAAAGTCTGTTCCGCGCAAATAGTCCCGCATCGTGGTCCCGGTGCACTCTTCATCCACAATAGGAGCCCCTTGCTTTGCCTTGACGTCATCTTCATGAACCACTCTGAAATCGATACTGAATCGCGTCTTGCCGGACGTGTTGGGTACGCTCGAATGCATTTGGGAACCTGAAAACAGAATGATGCCGCCCGCTGGTACGATCAATCGGATCTGGGGATCCATCTCCATTGGTTCGGTTGCCTTCGGAAGTGGGCGGGGATCCTCCTTGAGATATTGCGCCACATGTCCCCCGCGGTTCTGCTGGTTCCAAATATAATAGTTGTAGCCTTTCGAGCTATTGCTGACGGCACGATTCCAATACTGTGGATGGAAGGCCATGGCATTGTCCGATCGAAAATCGAGGATCGGAATCCACCAGTTAATCTGACAGGGTGGCGCGGAGTACCAAGTATCCCGATGTGGATGCCAGGCATAGGCAATCCCCGTCGTCAGATAGTTGTCACTCGTGGAGCTTCTCATCTTGGGAACATCGAAATAGGTCTTAGCGAGGTCGCAGCCCAAATCACGCAGGACATTCTGGAGATGCCGTTTCGACTCGGTGTGGTGGATAAACCCCGGCTTGAGTTCACCGAGAATCTTGGCATACTGCTCCACCGGCATCTGGAATTGTGCCAACTCTGGATCATGGGGAGCGAAGGCATCCTTGATCATCGTACGAGCAAATTCGATGAACGCTAAGGTGCTTGATCGAGGCGAGTAGACCATCAACTGCCCTTCGAACAAGCGTTGACGCCTTTCGTCATCTGAGAAGGTTGGGTCGTAGTACACTGTGTTATTCATGGCACCCTCCGTGTTGTGAGTGATCCACGGTTTCCTCGCACTTAGCTAGCAGACCGCTTTCGACTAGTGCCGCTGCGGCCGATTGCACTTCAGCGAAGGGCACATTGGCCCGCTCCGCGATATCGAGCAGCGAATGGTTGCCATCCGAAAGGTTCAACACCCAAAGCAAAACCAGCTCCCGCGACTGTGTGGCCTGATGCCCCGCTACGGCTCGATACAATCCTCGTTTTCCGAGCTGTGGCTCACATTTCGGATTCTGATTCATGTATCTGTGATTGTGTTCCAGGACGTTTATGACCGCTAAGCAATGCCTCAGGGATCCGACGAGTGATTGAGGCTTGATGAATTCCAGGCTGTCGGCAGATGTGTGATATTCGGGATACTCGCCATGTGGTGTGCGCATCAAGCAGCCAACCGGAAGATTGAATCCAGGGGAACAATATTGTCGCTCGTCGTAGCCATATGGGGAAAAATCGATGAGCTTGTATGGTTCCCCTGCCTGCTTGAGAACCTGCGCCATCACGTGATCGATCTCTGCATCGCCGCGGCGGCTTCGCTTATACGTTAACGGCCCCGCATCGCCGATACCGGTCAACACGAATCCATGCTTGATCCTTGGAATGACCTGTTCATGCGTGGCAAGCCAGGTGATCGACCCGATGGTTCCGGGAATAAACAACAGGCGATAGGAATAGCGCCGATCCTGCTCAGCAAGATTCAATGCCAAGAAGGTCGCCACCGCAATCCCGGAGAGATTATCGTTGCACAGGCTGGGATGACAGACGTGACAAGAGATCAGGACTTCGTCGGTTGAAGCCCCGGGCAAATAGCACTCCCCATAGGTCAGCGCCCCTTGTGTCAGACTTGAATCGATACAGACCTCGTACTCCTTATCCGCCATTTGCGACAACTGCTTTTGGCTCAAACAGAACCCCCAGTTGTCCTTATAATAGGATGTGCGATACGGAACCCAGTCTGGATGTTCATGAAGTGTATGGAGGTGCGGCTTCAACTCCTCCAACTTCATCAATTCCCGAATAGGCTGACTGTAATTGACCACATGGAGGTTCGAGACCTTAAAATCAATCACCCGTTCGCCTGCCCGGTTCTTGACGTACGCGTCCCGAATGTTCCATTCAAGTGGAACTGTCCAATCGAACACCTGCGTCCCACTTGCCACTTCGTGAATATCGAGAGGAATCCGCTTCTGAACCAGCCGGAGAGTTTCACGAACTCCCTCGCCGGTAATGCTTCGACACAATGGATAGAGCTCCGCGACGAAGTCGTGCAGCGCTTTTCCTGAATTTTGACTACCAAGCGTCTTGATTAAATCGTCGGTGCTCATGGGCGCGTTCCGCGTTCAGGTAGAAATGCAGGCCAGGTTCGATCCTTCTCCGAGATAACCGTGATCGCTTCAGGCCACTCGAGACGAAGGATCGCATCGTCCCATCGGAACCCACGTGCGCTTGTCGGCGCATAGAACTCAGACATGTGGTAGGACACTTCACTTTTGTCTTCGAGTGTCAGGAACCCGTGTGCAAACTGTTCTGGAATGTAGAGCATCCGACGATTCTC
>JBGPVY010000314.1:0-2951 GCA_041491905.1 Nitrospiraceae bacterium
CGCGGAGTCCGTGGATCTTCCGCAGATCCTGTATAACATTCCCGGACGGACCGGCGTGAACATGTTGCCTTCCACTGTCTCAAGGCTTTGCGGATTACAGAGCATTGTCGGGATCAAAGAGGGGAGTGGGTCAGTCCAGCAGGCCTCTGAGATTGCGCGTACGTGTGGAGATAGGATGACGGTCCTGGCGGGAGATGACGCCCTGACGTTGCCCATGATGGCAGTCGGAGGAAAAGGGGTCATTAGCGTGACATCGAACGTCGTTCCATCCGAGATGGCTCAATTGGTCAAGGCCTTCTTGAGCGGACGCATCGACGAAGCGCGACGGATTCATTTCGCATTGTCGCCGCTGTTCAACGCGCTCTTTTACGAGACCAATCCGATTCCGGTGAAAACTGCGCTGGGCATGATGGGAAAAATCGATCCGGAGCTGCGGCTGCCGCTTTGTGCCATGGCGACCGAAACAAAGGACCAACTCACACGGGTCTTAAAGGATGCAGGCCTCATTTAACGTGAGGCGTGAGGCGTGAGGGGTAAGGTTTCGGATGATCAACGTCATCGTCGCAGGGGCTGCCGGTCGCATGGGCTGTCGGCTGGTTGCGCTTACGAAAGATTCGAGCGTCCTGAGGCTGGCCGGTGCGGTTGAAGGGAAGGGCCATCACGCTGTGGGCGACGATGCCGGGGAGACAGCGGGCTGTGGCCGTACGGGCATTCCGATTACCGACGATCTCGCGGCGCTTCTAGACCGAGGCGAAGTGGTCGTCGATTTCTCCGCTCCTGAAGCGACCCTGGATCACTTACGCACCGCGGCGCAACATCGACGAGCTATGGTGATCGGCACGACGGGGTTTTCCGCACCCCAGCTCGAAGAGCTGAAATCGCTTGCGCGCCAAGTCCCCTGCGTGTTGTCCCCCAACATGAGCGTGGGTGTCAATCTGATCTGCAAGGTCATCAGCGAGATGGCGAAAACGCTGGGGGACGAATACGACATTGAGGTGATAGAAGCCCATCATCGTCTAAAAAAAGATGCGCCGAGCGGGACGGCGCTCAAGATTGCGGAAGTCTTGGCGAAAGCTGTGAACCGCGATCTGGATCAGGTCGGCGTCTATGCCAGAAAAGGTCTAATCGGGGAACGGAAGAAGGGTGAGATCGGGATTCAAACAATTCGAGCCGGCGACATTGTCGGCGACCACACGATTCTCTTCGGCGGGATGGGTGAACGCATCGAAGTGACGCATCGAGCGAGTAGCCGAGATACCTTCGCGGGAGGCGCCTTGCGCGCCGCTCGGTGGGTGGTTCGGCAGCCACCAGGCCTCTACGATATGATGGATGTGCTGAATCTCCGATAGTTCCTCCTCCCGGTTCCGGCTCCCCACATCGTGAATCTGACCGGGAATGACGCTCTCCGCAGCAAGCTGCGGGGTATCTTGCGAAATTCTCCGAAGCCGCTACCCTCCTTCGCCAAGGCTACGGAGGGTTCTCCTCGCCTTCATCCCCGCAGCAAGCTACGGGGTATGCGGCGAAGGAGAATCATCTGCTGTCGTGACAGATCCTCTGTTGAAGCGCCATCGAGTTCACATCACCTCAGCTGCCTTATGCTCGTCGTATGTGAGCGGGTTCGGTTCTGTCATAGCGCCGGCTAATGTCTCGCGGTAATAGGCCGAGGTTCCTGGTCCGCTGATTTCCGGCGACCACAATTCAAACAGGCAAACACTGTGATCGCAAGTCCTGCGTTCAGATCCACCGCCCGTTCCGGCAACATCGCCCCGCGGCATTTATCGCAGATCGTCATGCTCGACAATCTACCATGCTAGAAAATGGAAGCATATCCATCTGAAGTACTGGGTCTTCAAGGGAAATAGGCCCTTCCTTTCATATGCAGCTAGGCCATTTGAGTAGAGAGTAGGAATGAGAATCCGTTAGCTTACCAGCCAGAACAGATTATGGAGTCCTTGACAGTGGTCGTGCTGTCCCATAGGATTGTGGTATCAGAAAGAGCCCCCCACTATGTATAGAATTATCCTCATTCTCGGGCTACTTGTGGTGCTGTATTTTCTCTTCCGGCGTGCCTTTCGCGGATTCAAAGGCCAGGGCGAGCCGGACCTTCTCCCCCCTGGTAAAAATCACATGGTGCAGGATCCCGTCTGCAAGGTATTTGTTCCAAGGGGAACGGCGATAACGGAAGATATTGGGGGGCAGACATATTACTTCTGCAGCCAATCGTGCGCGCACAAGTTCCAGGAACAGCTTGCGGGTTAACAGCCCGAGTAACTAGAGTCGGAGAGTTTTTCTTCTTTGTCGAATTTGAGCGTGATCTGGCACTGATTGGGCGAGAAGTTAAAGAAGGGTGGGCCTGATTTGCCGCCGGCAATGCGATAGTAGGTCCAGGTTTCGCCGCCAAAAAATCTCGGAGCCTTGCCGCTCGGCTCTCCCCAGTTCTTCTCAAACCAGGCTTTGTCCTTGCCTTGAAGCTCAGCCGGTTTGAGCGATTGTTCAAGATAGGGATTACTACCGCCGCAGCCGGTCAGGGCCAGACAGAAAAGGAGAACCCAAGCCGATCGTTGCATCGTGCACTCTCCTCGGTCGTATGAATAAACGCAGAGACGAGCCTATCATGAATGACCGGATTCTAACCGGCGGTCTGGGGCCTGTCAAACCGGCGTGTGCCGGCAGAAGATTGCAGCCAGGCTGAGTTCTTCATAGAATAACCGATAACGAATTGATCACAAGGATTTCTCATCCCTACATGAAAGGACAAGCCCATGAAATTCTTTCTTGATACCGCCAACGTCAAGGAAATCCAGGAGGCGGCCAGCCTCGGACTTCTTGACGGAGTGACCACGAATCCGTCCCTCGTCGCCAAGGAAGGGCGCAGCTTTAAGGAAGTGCTCGTCGAAATTTGCAACATCGTAGATGGGCCGATCAGTGCAGAAGTCGTCAGCCTTGAAGCC
>JBGPVY010000253.1:0-4095 GCA_041491905.1 Nitrospiraceae bacterium
GGAGATGAACTTGGCCAGGCCCTTATCCGCTGACACTTTGGTCAACGCCGCCGTCAACGTCGTCTTGCCGTGGTCCACGTGCCCGATCGTCCCGATATTCACGTGCGGCTTCCGCCGCTCATATTTCGCCTTTGCCATACCCGCTCCCTTCCGTCCTCACTCAAAAATCAATTCGACTACTCACCCCGATACTTGGCAATGATGGCCTCTGAAATCTGCCGAGGCACCGGCTCATATCGGTCAAACTCCATACTATAGGTGGCACGGCCCTGCGTTCGAGACCGGAGATCGGTAGCATACCCGAACATCTCACTGAGCGGCACCGACGCATCAATGATCTGCGCAGCTGCCCGCCCCTTCATTCCCTGGATCTTGCCACGACGACCATTCAAATTGCCGATCACATCGCCCATAAAATCCTGAGGAACCACAACCTCCACCTTCATGATCGGCTCAAGCAACACCGGATCGGCTCTCTTACAGGCATCGAGAAATGCCATCGAGCCGGCGATTTTAAACGCCATTTCATTGGAGTCGACGTCATGAAACGACCCATCGATCACCGTGACCCGAACATCGCGAAGCGGATACCCCGCGATCACCCCAGAATCAAGGCGTTCCTTCACACCCTTTTCGATCGCCGGGATGAACTCTTTTGGAATAGAGCCGCCGACGGTCTTATTGATGAACTCCAAGCCTTTACCTGATTCAGCAGGCTCTGCCGTCAACACGACGTGTCCATACTGGCCACGACCACCGGTCTGCTTAATGTACTTCGCCTCAGCTTCAGCCTTCTTGCGAATCGTTTCCCGAAAGGCCACCTCCGGCTTTCCGACATTGGCCTCCACCTTGAATTCGCGCAGCATGCGATCGACGATGATTTCCAGATGCAGCTCTCCCATCCCGGCAATGATGGTCTGCGCGGTCTCTTCATCCGTCTTCACCCGGAACGATGGATCTTCCTGCGCCAGCTTCTGGAGCGCGAACCCCATCTTCTCTTGATCTTGCTTGGTTTTTGGCTCAATCGCCATTGCGATGACCGGCTCCGGAAACTTCATAACCTCGAGCAAGACCGGCTGCTTTTCATCCGCTAACGTATCTCCGGTCGTCGCCCCTTTTAGTCCGACGGCCGCAACAATATCACCCGCATAGGCCACATCAATGTCTTCCCGCTTGTTCGCATGCATCTTCAGGAGACGTCCGACGCGATCCCTCGTCCCCTTCGTCACATTCGCGACGGACGTTCCCGTCTTCAGCGTGCCCGAATATACCCGCAGAAAGGTGAGCTGACCCGCAAACGGATCTGTCATAATCTTGAAGGCTAAGGCCGCAAACGGCTCACTATCTGACGGACGTCGCTTCACTTTCCGTTCGGAATTCGGATCAATCCCGGTTACCGATTCGACATCAAGTGGGGACGGAAGAAAATCCACAACCCCATCCAGCAGCTGCTGGACACCCTTGTTCTTGAAAGCCGATCCGCACAGAATAGGAGTCATCTTCATCGAAATCACGCCGGCCCGAATGGCTCGGCGGATCTCCTCTTCCGTTAAGGGCTGACCATTGAGATACTTCTCCATTGCCTGTTCGTCGAATTCAGCAACCGCGTCCAGCATTTTCTCGCGGTATTCCTTGGCTTGGCCTAGCAGATCGGCAGGAATTTCGTCGACTTTATACTTGGCGCCAAGTGTCTCGTCGTCATACACATAGGCCTTCATGGTCACGAGATCGATCGACCCTCCGAATTCAGACTCTCGGCCGATTGGGATCTGAATCGGAACCGGGTTTGCCCCCAACCGATCGATCATCGTCTGGACGCTGGCATAAAAATCTGCGCCGATTCGGTCCATCTTGTTCATGAACGCGATCCTCGGCACACTATACTTATCCGCCTGCCGCCAGACCGTCTCAGATTGCGGCTCAACTCCCTGCACGGAGTCAAACACCGCCACAGCCCCGTCGAGCACCCGGAGCGACCGCTCGACCTCAATCGTAAAATCGACATGCCCTGGGGTATCGATGATATTAATGCGATGGTCTCGCCAAAAACAGGTCGTCGCAGCAGCCGTAATCGTAATACCGCGTTCCCTCTCCTGCTCCATCCAATCCATCGTCGCCGCGCCCTCGTGAACCTCACCCATCTTGTGTGAGATCCCGGTGTAGAAGAGGATGCGTTCAGTTGTCGTCGTCTTACCGGCATCAATGTGGGCCATGATGCCGATGTTCCTAGTTTGCTCTAATGGTGATTGACGCGCCACGTACTGCCCCCAAAAATATATGTGCCGCAACCCGAGCCGGTGAAACGCTGCGAACTTACAAGCACCCGCGTGAGCGGATCGCAGCACGGCTCAGCTGCAGCACAGAACGACGCTACCAGCGATAGTGCGCGAATGCCTTATTGGCTTCCGCCATCCGATGCACGTCTTCCCGCTTCTTAACCGCTGCCCCCGTATTGTTCGACGCATCCAGCAACTCAGCCGCGAGCTTCTCTCGCATGCTCTTACCGCCGCGAGAACGCGAATACTCCGCCAACCATCGGAGAGCCAGCGACATCCGGCGAGCCGGACGAATTTCTACCGGCACCTGATATGAGGCACCGCCCACTCGACGGGACTTCACCTCCACGACCGGCTTCACGTTATCAAGCGCCGTCCGGAATACTTTAAGTGGATCGGTGCCGGTCTTCTCCTGAATGACATCGAAGGCTCCGTAGCAAATGCGCTCGGCCGTACTCTTCTTTCCACCCGACATCAGGATATTCAAAAACTTCCCGACGAGCTTATCCCGATATCGCACATCAGGGAGAGGGTCGCGGTGGTCTAAAAATCTAGTCCTTGGCATGTGTCATTCACTCTCTCGTTACCAACTGTGATAATCGTCTTATTTGGGGCGCTTCGCTCCATACTTCGAACGGCTCTGCTTTCTATCCGACACACCGACGGCATCAAGGGCGCCTCTGACGATGTGATAGCGCACACCCGGCAAGTCCTTCACACGGCCACCACGCACGAGCACGATGGAATGCTCTTGAAGGTTGTGGCCGACACCAGGGATGTACGTCGTGACTTCCATCCCATTCGTCAACCGGACACGTGCAACTTTACGCAGCGCCGAGTTCGGCTTCTTTGGCGTTGAGGTATAGACACGAAGACATACGCCTCGCTTTTGCGGACAGGACTTGAGTGCGGGACTCTTGGTCTTCGCGTGCGCCAGCTGGCGACCTTTTCTGACTAACTGATTTATCGTCGGCATCAGTACTTCATTCTCATCTTCGGCGCAGTTTGACCGCTTTACTCAAGCCTTCTAGGGCAAAGCCGGTCGATTGTAGTGACCATTGATTGCGGTGTCAAGCCGTCTCCAGCACCGCCTGCATTATGAGCGAGCAGGCTCTCCCGATCCGGTCGCTACGCCCTCTTGCGTAAGCGCCGCAACATCTGCCTGACCTACAATCACGGGCTCAGGCTTGGGGCTAATGACGAAGGTGTCCCGATACTCTTCGAAACCGGTTCCAGCTGGGATCAAGCGACCGACGATGACATTTTCTTTCAGGCCCAATAGATTATCAACGCGCCCGTTGATTGCTGCTTCCGTCAAGACACGGGTGGTCTCCTGGAATGAGGCTGCCGAGATAAAGCTATCAGTGGTCAATGCTGCCTTGGTAATGCCCAGCAGTACCGGCTTCCCAAGACCAGGCTGCCCACCCTTCGCCAACACTCGCTCATTCTCTTCGTCAAATAACATCTTGCTGACTTGACTACCGGGTAAGAATTCCGTATCGCCAGGATCTTCGATTCTGACCTTGCGCAGCATCTGCCGCACAATGATCTCGATGTGTTTGTCGTTGATCGTCACACCTTGCAGCCGATAGACATCCTGCACTTCATCGACGAGATACTTTTGCAATTCGTTTGGGCCCAGCACATCGAGGATGTCGTGCGGATTGGCCGATCCATCCATCAACGGCTCACCGGCTCTGACCCAATCACCCTCATGCACGTTGACATGCTTGCCCTTGGGTATAAAGTATTCTTTCACATCACCCATCTTATTATTGACCAGCACTTTGCGCATGCCCTTCACGAAACCATCGTACGA
>JBGPVY010000291.1:0-3368 GCA_041491905.1 Nitrospiraceae bacterium
CGACCGCGCCTTGCTGGAGACGCTCTATTCGACCGGGGCTCGCGTGAGTGAACTCGTGGGGATCAATCTCGAAGATCTCCGTGCGTCCGAGGGGCTGGTCCATCTGCGAGGAAAAGGTCGGAAGGAGCGCATCGTGCCGATCGGAGATGTGGCCCTACGGGCCATTCAGGCATATCTGGATCAGCGGCCCCTGAGGGATTCTCGAGATCTGACGACGAAGGCACAGCGCGTCTCGTCACCGGTCTTTCGAAACAGCCGTGGGGGGCGTTTGACGACTCGGAGCGTCGCGCGCATCGTGGCCCGCTATTCGAACCGGCTTGCCGGTGGTTCCGTGAGTCCCCATACGTTGCGTCACTCCTTTGCCACCCATCTCCTCGATGAAGGGGCCGATCTGCGGTCGATTCAAGAGATGCTTGGGCATGCCTCATTGAGTACGACACAAAAGTATACACACCTGGCCACGGACCAGCTCCTGGCTGTCTATGATAAGGCGCACCCGCGAGCCGGTCGTCCGACCAGTGTGCGTGTCGTGAAGGACGATAAGCCATGATCATCATTCGGTTGCCGACGACCCTCTGTGTCAGGAGAGAGTTGCGCGACTTGCGAGAAGCGAACTTGCTCGTCCCGCGTTTTTCGCCTTACGCGCTTTTTTCGCCATGGGAGCCTGGATATGAACAGATTGATTAAGAAAGCAAACGTCCTGATCGAGGCCTTGCCCTACATTCGCACGTTCAAGGGCAAGACTATTGTCATCAAATATGGCGGTCATGCGATGACCGATGCGCCGTTGAAAGAACGGTTCGCCCAGGATGTCGTGCTCCTGAAATATGTGGGTCTCAACCCGGTCATTGTGCACGGTGGGGGACCCCAGATCGATAAGATGCTCCAGCGAGTGGGTATCGAAGCCAAGTTTCGTCATGGGGTGCGGGTCACAGATGAGCCCACGATGGAAATCGTGGAGATGGTGCTGGCCGGCAAAATCAACACGGATATCGTCGATCTCTTGAATCGCCATGGCGGCCTTGCGGTCGGTTTGAGTGGAAAAGACGGCGGGCTCATGCTCTCTCGACCGCTCACGGCCAAAGCCTGGGCGGCAAGTCTGGAAAAGGATCTCGATGACGGCGAGGGGGACGAGGATTTTGGCCTGGTCGGCGAGGTCCAGTCTATCGATCCCACGTTGGTGCGGAAACTTCAGCAGGATAATTACATTCCCGTCATCGCACCGATCGGTACCAACCGGGAAGGGAATACATATAATATCAACGCCGATCTTGTGGCTGGGGCGATGGCCGCCGCGCTGGGTGCGGAAAAGCTGCTGGTGATGACCGATGTGAAAGGCATTCGCGATGCGAAGGGGCGCCATCTCTCGACGGTCTCACGCAAAGACGTGCAACGGATGGTGAAGAAGGGCACGATCAGCGAAGGGATGTTGCCCAAGGTACATGCCTGCTTGGATGCGCTCGGAGGCGGCGTCGGCAAAGCCCATATCATCGACGGTCGAATACCCCATGCCATTCTTCTCGAAGTGTTCACGCGTAAGGGTATCGGGACCGAGATCGCATCGTAACCGCTCCCGTGTCCGGGGAATCATTGAGTGTCTGCCCACGCTGATCGCTTCACCCCTCATCTCGAACGTATCATTGGGGAACGGCATCCGGATTCATCCCTTGAGTCACTACGAGGCACGGCTGACTATCTCAGACAACAGTTCACGAGTCTTGGTCTCACGACGGTCTCGCATGAATTTTCAGCTTGGGGTGGGATCTACGAGAATGTGATTGCGACGACTCCGCATGACAGGGATTCGTCGGCGGCTCCGCTGATTCTTGCGGCGCATTACGATACTGTCATTGGCTCGCCTGGGGCGGACGACAATGCAAGTGCGCTGGCCGTTCTTCTGGATGTCGCGCGTCAGGTCGTAAACGTGCGTCTCCAGCGGCCGGTCCGACTCATTGCCTTTTGCCTTGAAGAAGAGAATTTGTTGGGAAGTCGTGCCTATGCCGCCCATCTGACCTCTACGCAGCAATCAATACTTGGCGCGATCGTTCTGGAATGTGTGGGGTACACGCGTGACGAGGAGGGATCACAAAAGATTCCGCCCGGTGTCCCGGTGACCGTTCCGACGGTTGGAAACTTTCTTGCCGTGATCGGCAACCAGGGTTCACATGCACTGACAATGGTAGTTGAGCAGGCCATGAAGTCTCGCATACCGGTAGTCCCCTTGGTCGTCCCTGGCAATGGCGAATTACTACCGGATACCAGACGGAGTGACCACACGTCATTCTGGGAGCAAGGATTTCCAGCGGTGATGCTAACCGACACGGCGAATTTCAGAAACCCGAACTATCATCAGCCGACCGATACTATTGAGACGTTGAATTTGGACTTCATGGGTCAGGTCGCCGATGGTGTCGCGGCTGCGGTGATGGAGCTGGCTGGAAACACTCGGTGAGTATACGGATTCATTTGTCCTTCAAATCGGTTTCTAAGACATTGAGTGGTGAGCGTGGAGGGGTGGTTTGGCGGAGAAGGGCAATCTCGTCGGGCGTGAGTTTGTAGATTTTCAGGATCAGCTCGTCGAGTTCACGTTCGAGGTGAAGGGCGTCGGTGCGGTTGGCCCTAAACGCGGCCGACTCGCTTTCAAACGTCCGAGTGAGATGTTGGAGCGTGGCCGGCGAGGGGTGCTTGAGTCCGGCTTTCTTCAGCACAGCAAGAAACTCCTCCTGCCGCAGTTGCCAAGGCGATTCCAATGCGGTGGGGACTTTGATGATCCCTGTTTCGTGGGCGAGCCACTGAAGGAACGATACTCGTTTCTGAGCGAAGGACTTGGCCAACTCGATGAGACGGCTAGTACGTTCCTCAATGGAAGAACGGGTCGTCTTGGATGGAGAGACGACTGGAAAAACTTCCATAAGAAACGTGGCAGGATTTAGTGCTTCGTCTTTCATGTGCGGGAGGTATCGCCAGAGGAACCACCAGATGAGAGATGAATTTAAAGCTGCAAGAAGGTAGCAGTCACCACTCGGAATGCAGAATGCTTTGTCGTTCAGGTAATGACCTTCTAGGTCCAGGGCAAACCCACTATGCCACTGGATCACTTGGTAAACGATCTTTGGCTGCTCAAACTTGTCGTAGTAATCACAGGACCGAAGTTCCCACCAGAACATCCCTTGGTCTTCGCGTTTGCGAAGCGCCTGTTCCATCGGTTTCAGATGAGCATGGAGCGACGGGAACTCCTTCTTGAATGTCTCCTCGGCCTTCGCCGGCTTGTCCACCAAGGCTGCCCAAGACCACTCCTCATTGTGACTTGAAGGAAGCGCGATGATCCATTCCTTCTCCCACTCCACTGCCCATCGTTGAATGTTCCG
>JBGPVY010000149.1:0-7137 GCA_041491905.1 Nitrospiraceae bacterium
GATGCCTGGAAAGCCTATATGCGGCGGCAGACGAACACAACCAACTGGGGTGACGATTTGCCGTTGGCCCAGGGCATTCAGTTCGGCTCCTAGTGTCCGTGCCTGAGCAACAAGGAGCGTGGACCATGGAACCAGGCGTTGAGTTGGATGCACTGATCGCCAGAATGATTGAGGACTATGTGGCGCGCAATCGGGCGGCCAAGGTGCTGCGGGACTCGCTGGATGAGGCGGGAGTCGGCTTCTACCCGGTCGCAGACCATCTGACGCTGCGGACGCTGAATATCGACCGGCGTGCGGAGGAATTCACGAGGCTCGGGTATGGGTACAGTGAAACGATCGAGTATGAAGACTGGTACGCGAAGGTCTATCGGAAGGTTGGGTACCCCTCGCTCTTCGTGGATCAAGCCTACCCCGATGATCGGGGCCGCACCAGCATCATCCCTGGTTGGGTCAAGACCTTCGGCGATCAGGTATTTCATCATGTGGCGGTACGCGTGGAAGACATCGAGCAGGCGATTGAACGATTGAAGGCACAAGGGGTGGCCTTTGCCGGTCAGATCGTCGGTGCCCGCGGTGGCCAGTTACGGCAAATCTTCACGGCGCCGGAAATGGTGGAAGGTCAGCCCTTTTCCGTGTTGGAACTCGCCGAGCGCCACAGAGGATACCAGGGGTTCTCGCCTCCACAGGCAGACAGTTTGATGAAATCGACCGTCAATCGAACCTGATACTGGTTCTTTTCTCAGCGGCCAGTGCGGTTCGCTTTCAAGAGAGGATGATCCCACGTTACTCCCTCCCCCTCCGCTCTTTCCGGGGAATAGGGGCAGAAATCGTCACGACAGCGATTCGAGCGCGTCTTCTTCCGGAGCCTGCAACATTTTCAGACCGGGAATTTTCAGCGCGCGTATGGAGCCTGCGATCGCTTTCAGTGCATCGGGCCGGACAAACCCTTTTCTCCAGGCCAGTCCGATCTGTCTCGCAGGAACTGGTTTGGCGAAGGTCAGTGCGGTGAGTCGCTTGTTGTGATACTTGGGTGTGAGCGCACTACAAGGCAACACTGTGATGCCGAGCCCCGAGGCTACCATCTGGCGGATGGTCTCCAGGGAGTTCCCCTGCATCTCTTCCGTGTCCGACCGGCTGAGTTCCGGGCAGGCTTCCAAGACCTGGATGCGGAAACAATGGCCCGCATGGGGCAGGATCACTTTCTCACTTCCCAGCTTCCTGGAATCGACGGACTTCCTATTTGCCCATAAGTGGCCGACGGGGACAACCAGTTTAAACACCTCTTCGTAAATCGGGTGTGTGGCGATGCCTGGTTGTTCAAATGGGAAGGAGATGATGATGGCGTACAGCTTTCCATTTTTCAGCATGGCCGTGAGATTCGCTGTGAGGTTTTCTTCGATCTCCAAAGGCATGGCCGGCGCCCGTTTGTGAAGGATTGAAACTAGGTCCGGCAGGATATAGGGTCCGACGGTGGCGATCACTCCCAATCGAAACGTGCCGACCAGCTGATCTTTCCCCTGTGTCGCAATTTGCTTGATGCGATCGGCCTCCTCCAGCACTCGCTGCGCCTGCTCCACAATCTTCTCTCCGACCGGTGTGGGCTTCACGTCGTTCTTGTGGCGCTCAAAGACCGCGATCCCTAACTCGTCTTCCAACTTTTGAATGGCCAGGCTGAGGGCCGGCTGTGTGATGAAACAGCGAGCTGAAGCGCGGCCGAAGTGTCGCTCCTGCGCCACCGCTACGATATAGCGAAGTTCGGTGAGGGTCATGGGTCAAGTCACCGAAAGAAGGTCGGTCGATTGATTTGCTCAACTAATCGTCGCTTCTATCATAATCAATTGGACTAATCAACTAGCCGACGTTAGATTCATGTCAGAAACGATGACGATCACGAAACGCGACCGCATAGCAAGGAGGGACATCCCATGACACCAGTACAATTGTTTGTAAATTGAAGTGCGATCGTCTTGGCCGCCATGATAGCTGGTTGCGCAGCCAATTCGCCGGAAGGCACTGGGTCAACACCGGCAACCGTTCAGGCGAAAGCAGTGAGCCAGAGCGAGGCCAGGGACCTTGCGTTTTAATATTGGCAACGGGCTTCGGATCTTCGTGAGATGGCCAGACATCTGGACATGGAAGTGCAGTGGTACTCCTGTCACTTTGGGCTGACCGATGAGCAAGTCAAGTTAATTCGCGAGAAAGCCCAGCAATTGTGGATAGCAGCCGACGAAGCGGATCAACTTGCCCGTGAATATCGCCGGCAGGTTCCTCACGGACAGGTGAGCTAGGATGTCCGAGGGATCATCGACATGATGGCGGCATAAAACGAACCTACCAACCCAAAGGAGAATTGCTATGAGCAAAGACAAGAAGTTGACCACCAATGCTGGATGCCCAGTTGCCCACAATCAAAATATCATGACCGCCGGCCCGCGTGGCCCGCAATTGCTGCAGGATGTCTGGTTCCTGGAAAAGCTCGCCCACTTCGACCGGGAAGTAATCCCTGAGCGCCGCATGCACGCCAAAGGTTCGGGTGCCTATGGCAGGTTCACCGTCACTCATGAGATCACACGCTATACCCGCGCGAAGATCTTCTCAAGAATTGGGAAGCAAACAGAACTGTTTGCTCGTTTCACCACCGTAGCCGGTGAACGCGGCGCTGCCGATGCCGAACGCGATATCCGCGGTTTTGCCGTGAAGTTTTATACCGAGGAAGGCAACTGGGATCTCGTGGGCAACAATACGCCGGTGTTTTTCCTGCGCGATCCGCTCAAGTTCCCCGACCTCAACCACGCGGTCAAACGCGACCCGCGCACCAACATGCGCAGCGCGAAGAACAACTGGGATTTCTGGACCTCGCTGCCGGAAGCGTTGCACCAGAGCACCATCGTCATGAGCGACCGCGGCATCCCGGCCACCTACCGGCACATGCACGGTTTCGGTAGCCACACCTTCAGCTTCATCAACGCCAGCAACGAACGCCACTGGGTCAAGTTCCACCTCAAGTCGCAACAGGGTATCCGCAACCTAACCGACGCCGACGCCGAAGCGATCATCGGCAAGGATCGCGAGAGCCATCAGCGCGACCTCTACGAGAGCATCGAAAAGGGCGACTTCCCGAAATGGACGCTCAAAGTGCAGATCATGCCTGAAGCCGACGCCGCGAAGGTGCCCTATCACCCCTTCGACCTCACCAAGATCTGGCCGTACAAGGACTATCCGCTGATCGAGGTGGGCGTGATGGAACTGAACCGCAATCCGGAGAACTTCTTCGCCGAGGTCGAGCAGTCGGCGTTCAATCCGGCCAACGTGCCACCCGGCATCGGGTTCTCGCCGGACAAGATGCTGCAGGGTCGCCTGTTCGTCTACGGCGACGCGCAGCGCTACCGTCTTGGTGTGAATCACCATCTCATTCCGGTCAATGCCCCCCGCTGCCCTGCTCACAGCTATCACCGAGATGGTCCCATGCGTGTGGACGGTAACCACGGAAGCACGCTGGGTTACGAACCAAACAGTTATGGTGAGTGGCAGGAACAACCAGACTTCGCCGAGCCGCCACTCAGCCTGGACGGTGCAGCGGATCACTGGAACCATCGCGAAGACCTGGATTACTACTCGCAGCCCGGTGCGCTGTTCCGTCTGATGACTCCGGCACAGCAGAAAGTGTTATTCGAAAACACGGCACGCTCCATCGGTGGTGCCCCTCGCGAGATCCAGATCCGCCACATCGGCAACTGTCTCAAAGCCGATCCGGCCTATGGCAAGGGTGTGGCCGATGCGTTGAAGATTCCGTTGAGTGATGTTCCTGCATAGACATAGCAAGACAGGTAACGTTGCAGCGGACGGCGCTATCGCGCCGCCGCTGAACCGAGACGATGGCGGGCGCTCAGCGCCCGCCTATGAAAGGGGAGAGACCATGAAAACCGACATTGGGATAACTGACAAGGACTTCGAGAGAGTGGGGAAGATGCTCACGGCACTGCTGGCGGATGAGTACGTGCTCTACACGAAGACGCGGAATTATCACTGGAATGTGGTGGGACCCCATTTCAGCGATCTCCACAAGTTCTTTGAGTCTCAGTACGAGGAACTTGACGATATCGTGGATGAAGTGGCAGAACGGGTTCGCGCTGTCGGTGGGCATACGATCGGGATGCTCGAGGAGTTTGCCCGACATGCAAGGGTGAAGGAGCACCCTGCCCATTATCCGGCCAGCCCAGAGATGATTGCCGATCTCCTTGGTGATCATGAAACAATCATTCGTCAACTCCGTAAGGATGTGCAGATAACGGCGGAGAAGTATCATGACGTGGGTACCAGCGATTCCCTCACCGGCATTCTCGAACAACATGAGAAGATGGGCTGGATGTTGCGTGCGAACTTGGAAGGATCGTCGATATAGTCATTGATTCAAAGATTTACCTAACACAGCAGTGACAGTGCTATCACTGCATGACGAGAGGAGATGAAAATGAAGAGGCGGAAGCTGACGATTTCGATAACTGTGTGTGCATTCACGGTGTTCGGGCTGCTGATGGGATTCCCTTCCGGCGAAGCACAAGGGGAAAAGGCAGTAGGTGGCGAAATGCCGGCCCAGGCTGCGCAGACCGCACAAGGGGAGTACAAGCTCAAGATTCCTTTCGGGCTAGAAGAGACCGCCGTGGTCATTCCGGCCGACAATCCTATGACGAATGAGAAGATCGAATTAGGCCGGTTGCTGTTCTTTGACAAGCGACTGTCGCAGGACAACACCATCGCGTGCGCGAATTGCCACCTGGCGAAATTTGGTTTTACTGACGGCAAGCCGGTCTCCACCGGCATCCGAGGCCAGAAGGGCGGCCGCAGCGCCCCGGCGTCCATCAACCGGGTGTTCAGTAGCGCTCAGTTTTGGGACGGCCGGGCCGCAACGTTGGAAGCGCAATCGGTCGGTCCGTTTACGAATCCGATCGAGCACGGCTTTGCCAACTACGATGTGATGATGGCGAAGATGATGAAGATCGCCGGCTACCGGGAACTCTTCAAGGAAGTTTTCGGTGAGGACATCTCGATTGACAACGTGGGCAAGGCCATCGCCAGCTTCCAGCGCACCGTCCTCTCCGGCAACAGCCCGGCAGACCGGTTTGACCAGGGCCAGGAAGCGGAAGCAATCCCAGCAGAGGCTCAACACGGCCTCATTTTGTTCCGGGACAAAGCACGGTGCACGAAGTGCCATTCCGGGTTCAACTTCACTGACGAAAAGTTTCACAACCTCGGCCTCGGCTGGGACGACAACAAAGTGGATCTTGGCCGTTATATGGTGACCAAGAATGCGGAGGACATCGGTGCATTTAAAACCCCGACCTTGCGGGAGATTGCCCGAAGCGCACCCTATACGCATGACGGGCGCTTCAAGACTCTTGAAGAAGTCGTGAACTTTTACAATAAGGGAGGCGTGAAGAACCCTCACCAGGATCCGTTGATCCTTCCGCTCGAGTTGACGGACGAAGAGAAGCGCGATCTTGTGCAGTTTCTTCACACGCTGAATGGCGAAGGATGGCAGCAGGTCAAAGCGCCAACGTCCTTTCCGAAGTAAGAGCGCGTGATGTCCACGTTTGTTCGCAACGATGGGGCAGAGAAAGGCCTTCTGGAAATTCTCTGAATCCTTTAGACTCACCGTGGCTCTCATGTACATGAGCCATGGTGAGTCTCCGTCCGGTTTCCGGACTAATTGACCCCAACCCCAGGAGGTCCTCATGATTCGAGCGCTGAGTATCGCATCTGTGTTGAGTTTCGCTGTCCTCTCAATGGGAACAGCATTCGCCCAGGACAAGGCCGCTGCTCCAGCCGCTCCGGCGGCGGAGAAGAAGCCAGGCCCGGCCGATGGCTTTAACATTCATGTGATGGCCCCGCACAAATTTGAAGACGGCACGGTGCATGGTCCCTATCACCATTACTGCAAGGGGATTTCTCCGGAAGTCCTGCAGTGCCTGTTGTTTGAATCGACCGATCCCAACGCGCGGCTCACGGATGTCGAGTATTTCGTCTCCAAATCAGTCTCGCGCGCGCATGTGCCGTTGAAAACCTGGAACAAGTACTACCATGACCACGAGGTTGAGATCGCCTCGGGTCGTGTCCAGGTTCTCGATATGCCGGAGGCCCAAGCCAAAGAAGTCGCCGCGGTTGCGGCCCAAACGGACGGGATCATCTTCCACCTCTGGCCGGATGGAGCCAAGGCGCCCAACGGTGTGGTTGGCCACCCGCAATCGGTCGGACACAAGCATCGAAAGCAGTAAGCCTAGCAGGCTGCGGAAAAACTATTTTGCAGGCAAAAGCTTCGACTGTCCGTACGTGTGGCACAACAGGAGAACAGTCCTGCAGGATGCTCTAAAAGGCCGTTCAGCAAGGCCGCAGCGAGCGAAGAGGCGAGGCATACGCTTCGGTACGTTGAGTCTCTGAGCGAAGCGAGAACGAAGCAGGCGGACTTTTTCAGCATCTTGCTAGAACTGTGGTTGCGGGCGGGGAGAGCGTGGCAGCACGTTCTCCCCGTTCTGTCTCCATCTCGTCCAAAGAAGGGTCTTTCTCCATGACCAGTCGAGTCAGGATCGCGTCAATCACTGCGCTGGCGATTGGGTTCTTCCTGCTTGTTGGGGGCCTGACGTGGGCGGCTGACCCGGCTGTCTTGCGCCCGCGCGTACCACGCGACCAGATCGAAGCGGCCCGCGCCGTGACCAATCCATTCCCTGCCAGCGAGGAGATGATTGCGAAGGGCAAGGCGCTGTATGAAGGGAAAGCCTTCTGCAAGACTTGTCATGGGGCGGATGGGAAAGGACTTGGAGCAGATATTGCACCGGGGAGCCTGAAAGGCCCCTTACCGAGAAATTTCACCGACAAGGCTTGGCAAGCCGCTCGAACCGATGGGGAACTGTTCTGGATTTTGAAGAATGGCAGCAAGGGAACGGCCATGGCTCCCTTTATTCCGCTCGTACTGACGGAAGAAGAAGCCTGGCAGGTGCTGCGATACGTGCGGTCCTTCAGTCAACCCTAGGAGCCTGTCCGACATTGACCTTTCTACTGCGGCGAACGATCCGCGGCCATCTGCGTTGTTCTCGACCCGAAAAAATCCTCGATGTATTTCAGCGATACACCTCCGGTTTTTCC
>JBGPVY010000282.1:0-3535 GCA_041491905.1 Nitrospiraceae bacterium
CGATTTTACAGACACCTCCATCAGGGGGAGCATCATGACATCTGAAATCATCATGGCAGAGACACGGCGACGTCAGGAGCCAAAAGTTCTCCTGTAGAAGTGTCTCCTTGACGGGGAAGCTTACGGGGAGCTTACGGAGGCCCCCCCGAATGAGGGGATACCGCAATGGTTGCAAAGCCCGCTATAGCTAGGCCCTAGCAGGATAGCCGTGCGAGACGGGCGGGATGGGCAAAGAAGTTCTGAGTTCTGGGTTCTGAGTTCTGAGTTATAGCGGGCCAGGACGGGCGGGAAAGACGCGACACGTGGGGAAGTTCTGCGTTCTGCGTTCTGCGTTAGAGGCGGATAAGAAAGGCGCGACGAAGCCACCCTCGGGAGCCTCTTCGACCATGACAATCAATTCATTCATCGTCGTCCCTCAAGAATGACGGGCGGTCCCTTTTGCCACAGACTAGTCCGACCACTCGGTAACGTCCAGCCCTTCTCGGATAGGCCTTCTGCTCATGCGCTATACGGAAGGTTGAGTTATACGTAGGGTCCGCGTATGCTACGGATAACTCTATGATCGAACGTCTGCCTCTTGAAACCCAAACGCTGTATGCGGAGTTTCTTGCGCAACTGCTCTCGGCGACGACCACGCATTCCATCGGCCAAGCGCCCGGATGCTTTACGACGAAAACCGTCAAGGGTGACCCCTACCTCTACTTTCAATACTCGGACCCTGGAGGGCAATCACGCCAAGCGTACGTCGGGAAAAAGACGCCTGCACTGGACCGCATTGTGCAACAATTCCAGCGGGAAAGACCGAACGTGGAAGCAGACCTGGCGCACCTGCAACGCCTCTGCGCTCAGCTTCGTATCGGTGGCGCTGCACCCTCTGGCCAGGCTCCGGCACGAGTCCTGAAGGCCTTTGCCGATGCCGGCCTGTTTCAGCTTGGCGGAGTCCTGGTCGGCACTCATGCCTTCGCCGTCATCGGGAACCTGTTAGGCGTGCGATGGCGAGGGGCTCATCTCAAGACACAGGATATCGATATTGCCGGAGATTCACGTCTGAACATTGCCCTTCCCGATCTTCACACCGACGTACCGAAGATATTGGAGTCGTTGCAGATGGGATTTCTGCCGGTCCCCCCGTTGAATCGAAAACATCCATCGACGTCGTTCAAGGTTCGCGGCACAGCCCTGCAGGTGGATTTTGTGACGCCCGCCAAGAGGCCGCGTGACGAGAAGCCGGTGCTGATCAAGCGTTTCAATGTTGCTGCCCAGCCGCTTCCCTACCTGGGCTACCTGCTCGAACACGCTCAAGCGGCCGGGATTGTGAATGGAGACGGCATTCTTGCCAATGTGCCAACTCCGGCTCGGTATGCCTTCCACAAGATCCTTGTCTCGCGATCACGGTCTGTGACCGACCATACAAAGATAGAAAAAGACCTTCAGCAGGCCGCACAATTGATCGACGTGCTGGCGGAAGACCGACCGGGCGATCTGGCGCTGGCCTGGGAGGCACTGGAGCATCGGCACGATGGAAGTGCCCGTACGCTCCGATCCGCCATGACGAGCTTTTCAAAGCGGTTTCAAGATACCAGCGCCGCCTTGCTCTCCGCCGTCCCTTCGCTCCAATCGGAATAAAGATCGTAAGCCGCGGCCCGTAAAATCCTAAAAATAGCAGGTATTTGCCATTTGGTGGCCTGTTTGACATATTGATGCATGTTCGGTATGCATGTGATGCATGCGTACGACCATTCGACTCGATGATCAACTCCTCAAGTCCGCAAAACGGTTTGCCCATGACACGGGGACGTCGTTAACGGCGGTCATTGAGGACGCGCTCCGTCAAGTGTTGTCACGTAAAACGATCAAGCCTCCTCGCAAGCCGGTGAAACTCACGACAGCTTCCGGGCTTGGAGTCCGTCCCGGAGTCGACCTGGACGACTCAGCAGCCCTCCTCGCCTTCATGGAACAACAGCATGGTTCTTCTTGATGTGAATGTACTGGTGTATGCCCACCGCCAGGATACTCCCCACCACCGTCAGTATCTCGCATGGCTTGAGAACCTCATCAATTCTGATCATGCCTACGGATTCTCCGATCTTATCCTGAGCGGATTTCTCCGCATCGTCACCCATCCCGGCGTGTTCAACCCGCCGAGCAGCATGGAGAAAGCTTTCGCCTTCGTGGAAGACTTACGTAACCAACCGACCTGCATCGTCATCAATCCTGGTCCACGTCACTGGGAAATATTCTGCCGGTTATGCAAGGCCGCCGACATTAAGGGCAACCTTATACCGGACGCGTTCCTGGCCGCTTTGGCCATTGAGAGCGGCAGCGAATGGATCACCGCCGATCGCGACTATCATCGCTGCTCCGGCCTCCGTGTTCGCCATCCGATTAACTAGGCGATTCGGAAAAAGGAACAGGACGAGATACCCCCAAGTCCGTAGAACACCTATTTTATTGCGGAGATCTAGCAGATCTAACCCTCTCTGTTATCCCTTCCAAGGAAAACCCTCGAGACCTTGACGTACATACACATCGTATTTACAATGATACTGTGAGGTTCGAATGGGACGAGACAAAGCGAGCCGCCAACCTCGCCAAACATGGGATCGACTTTGTAGATGCGCTGGAAATGTTTGCTGCGCCCATGCTCGTGAGATCGGACGAGCGCAAAGACTATGGGGAACCGCGTTGGCAAGGGTTGGGCTTCGTGCAAGGTAGGCTTATGGTAGTCGCTTACACCAAACGCGAACCAAACACAATCCGAATCATATCACTACGAAAGGCGAACAGCCGTGAAGAAGATTTCTTCCAAGACGCGATCAAAGACTAATTGGACACGAGTTGATTCCCTGTCCGATCGCGACATTGATTACTCGGACATCCCGGAATTGGATAAAGACTTTTTCAAGTCTGCAACTCTTGTCCTGCCTGAGCCGAAAACTACTGTGACGATTCGGCTCGATCAGCGGGTCCTTGAGTGGTTCAAGGCAAAGGGGCCTGGCTATCAGACGCGGATTAACGCCTTGCTCCGAGCTTACATGGAAGCACATAAGTCCTGATCAGACTGTTCGGCCGATCCCTTTCTTCATCCACAAGGCTGAGGCTCAGATGAGGACAAGCAGATCCTTGCTCAACCTTAACCTCGGCCTTTTCCCATAAGGACCTCGGTAATGACGCAGCCACCCTCCCCTGATGCGAAGAACCAGCCGGGCGTCGACTTCACGCGATCAAACAAGGCTGAGGCTTCAGAACTTCTCCACTACAAGACGCAGTTTGAGGCGATGGAGCGCATCAGCCAGGCCCTGTTTCAGTCGATCGATCTCGACGAACTCGTGGAAACGACCCTCCATATTGCGCTGGAAGAGGTGGGAGCCGAAGCGGGCTCCATTCTGCTGGCCGATCCGGAGAAAGAAGCGCTGATCTTTCAGTATTCGATCGGCGACAAACCGGTTCCTCGTGGTACGGGCATTGCCTGGGACAAAGGCATTTCCGGCGCCGTCTTCCAATCCGGGGAGGCCCGGATTACGAACCAGGTCAA
>JBGPVY010000021.1:0-20353 GCA_041491905.1 Nitrospiraceae bacterium
CAGCTACCCCACCTCCCTTTTCAGCATCCTGCGAGTGACTCTTCTTCGATCGGCAAGAGGGCCTGCTCGGACTCGCCGAGTTCTTTGAATTCACGCAACGGCGGGAGCTGGCTCAAATCTTGTAGTCCGAAATGCTCGAGGAAGAACTTGGTCGTCCCATACATGATCGGCCGCCCTGGCACATCTTTTCGCCCGACGATCCGCACCAGCTTGCGCTCACACAACGTGCGCAGGACACTGGACGTTTCAACGCCGCGAATCTCTTCGATCTCGGACCGCACGAGCGGCTGTTTGTAGGCAATAATGGCGAGGGACTCGAGCGCGGAGAGAGAGAGCTTTTGCGCCGCCTTGGCTCTATCCATCCGTTTCAGCCAGGGCCCATACTCCTGCTTCGTCACCAGCCGATACCCTCCTGCGACCTGCACAAGCTGAATGCCTCGCCCATCCTGATCTAAATCGTGCGTGAGAATTCCCAGCGCCTGAACCACTTCGGCTTTTGAGACCGTCCCCAAAATAGACATCAGCCGAGCGACCGGCACCGGTTCGGGCGACACGAACAAGACCGCTTCGAGAATGGCTTTGAGTTCCCGCGCGTCGATGGCCTCCGTCTGGCTGTTCACCGCCTCGCCGCCGGCTTCTTTTGCCGCATCGTCTGACACCCCGTTGCCCTCACTAACCAGCGCTGTCTCTGCCAGAGCTATGTCGTCTGTTTCTTGTTCTACAGTTGGGCTCATGCTCCCCTCCATTCTGCATCATCCAATTCTGCCGGGTCTGGTACGAGTGAGAAGCCGCGCGACACGAGAATCGGCCCAAAATGTTCTGCCTGGAACACCCGAGCCGTTCGAAGGTGTATGAGTTCCAGCAACGCCAAAAAAGTGACAATGATGACAAGCCGATGGCAGGACGGCTCGAAGAGCTCGACAAAATTCACGGACTCCTGCTCCTCCAACATTTCTAAAATCGCGTTCATCCGCTCCCGAACCGTCAAGTTGTCGGGCAAAATCTCCATGAGCGTCTTGCCGGGATTGCGAGCGAGGACTCCCTGCAACACATCCACTAAATCGAACAGGCAGACATTGTCCAGCAGTGTCTCATCCGATTTCAATTCGACCGCCGGACTCTGTTCACGACTGTAAATCTCCCGCCACAACCGCTCGTGTTCATCCAACTGACGGGCAGCGTCTTTGAATTTCTTGTACTCGAGCAGCCGCCGCACCAATTCCTCACGGGGATCGGGCCCGTCTTCCTCATCAGCGGCCGTCTCATCGGCTGGAAGCAGCATCTTGGCTTTGATCTGGAGCAAGGTCGCCGCCATCACGAGAAATTCCCCCGCGACAGTCAGATTCAGGTCTTCCATCGCCTCAATATAGGTGAGGTATTGCTGGGCAATCAGGTGGATGGGAATGTCGTAGATGTTGATCTCGCTCTTCTTAATGAGATGGAGCAAGAGATCGAGGGGCCCTTCAAAGTTCTCGATGCGAACCTGATAGGGCAGTTCGGTTTGTTCCGTGGCGTCGAAGTGGTCATCCACAAGGGGACTTATACCAGACTTGGGGGAGGCGGAGCAAGCCTCCGTCTATTAGTAGTGGTGAGCGAGGGGGAGGTCTCCTCGTCACCGCCGCCGAATCAGGTAGACGATCAGCAGAGCGCTGAACACCAGAAGGGAGAGGATGATCGCATACTGTCCTGTCTGATTTTCGAGCCCCAGGGGTGCCTGTCCGGTCGCCGATCTGGCCGTTCTGGTAAACTGTGGACCCTTTTCGAAAAAGGCTTTGGAGAAGTCGTCTCGTCCCTTGAACGACGCATCGGAAAAATTCGCCGTCGATCGGAACGTGGCCCGGCGAAAGTACGCGTCCCCGTCGAACAGGGTAAAGGTGAAAAATGCCTCGCGGTCGAACGAGGCTTCAGAGAAATCCGCCAGGCCTTGAAATCGACTCCCGGAAAAACCGGTGCCCAGCTTGAAATAGGTATGCGACAGATTGACATCCTTCTCGAAGACCACCTCCAAAAACTCCGCCAGCCCGTTGAACTCCGACTGCTGGAATGTGACCGGCCCCTGGAAGACAGATCGGTGAAATCTCGTATGCGGGCCGAATGCCGTTTTCTCAGCAAACAGGTCGCGCAGAAACCTGCCCTGCACAAAATAGCTCTCCCGCAAGAACCGCGCGCCTGACAACGTCACCGGTTGAATGAACAGGGCCCGTGAGAGATCCACCAGCTGCTCAAACCTGGTCCCGCTGAACGTCACAGGCCCCTTCACCACCAGCAGCCCTTGTGGCGATCCGTGCCTGATCGCTCCGCGCACCACCGAATTTACGATCATCATGGAGCCGGGAATCACGCGTATCTCGCGTCCCTGTAGCTCCTTCATCCCCTCAAGCTCGGGCGGCAACGGACCCACGGGCAACGTATCCAGAGACAGATCGCCGCGAATGACCATCCCTGAGAGGTCAATCCCCTTCCCTTCCCTGAATGCCTGCAGCAGCTGCGCCGCATCCACCGCTCGCGCCTCTCGCTCTTGCTCCGTGCAGTCGGCGCCCAGATGGCGCGTCAATGCCACTCCAGGCCCCGAAGCAGATGTCTCTACCTGACAGTTCGAGGCAGCGGCACCGAGCGGCAGCCAAAGAATAGCCAGCCCTCCCACCATGATCCATGCAAATATCCGATTCATACGGTGGCGCGTGAAGCGCGAGACATGCGAGCGATGCACGACGAGCGGGAATGGCGTGACGGGCAAGAGGGGTATGAACCAACCTGTGACATCGGGGTACGACGTTCCGAAAACTTCGAACTTAGGACCTCATACCCACGCATCTCGCTCGTCTCGCCTTTCCCGCCAGTCTCGCTGCAAAACAGTTTTTCCGCAGCCTGTTATACGGAACGCCATGGCCCAACGCAAGGCAAGGACCGCCAATTCGCTGTACTGCCCACCCGGATTTGCTACACTTTCGCGAGCGACGTATCAGCGAACGACACCGTTTGTGGTTTATCTGGTTCATCTGGTCTATCTGGTTAATCTGGTTCAACCAAATAAACAAGACAAACCAAACAAACCAGAGAAACCAGCCTGCTTAGGAGCCCCATGATGCCACGCCATCTTGCCGTTACCTGCACATTAATTGTCACCCTCCTTTGTGGAATCCCGGTTTCGGCCTCGGCGGACACAGTCATCGAACTCCCGGTCCTGGCGGCCATTCGCCAAAACAATCTCGGCGTGTTTGAAATCCTGATGATGTGGTGGGATAAGAAACCGGAACCGAATCCCGTTCAACTCCAATGGTTCCTCGCCGGCGTGCGGCTGGGAAACGATCATTTGGGCGCCATGGCTCAGGCCTTTGCCTATGCTGTCGAACGCACGCCCTCGGTCCAGCATAGCGGGACCGTCTCGGTGCAAGGAGTAGCCTATCGACCCGCAGGCAGCGACGGGCCAAGCGCCGGCGCGGCTATGGCCGTGGGATTCATCGCCATGTTCAAGGGGGAGCATATTCAGCGGGGTATTGCCCTGACCGGAACCATTGAACCAGAAGGACAGATCGGCCCGGTGGGCTATCTCCCGGATAAGATTCGTGCCGCCGCACGAGAAGGCTATCGCACCGTGTTGGTTCCACGCGGGCAGATTTATGACGCGCGGTGGAACCTGAACGAACTGGGACTTGAGCTCAATGTGACGGTAAAGGAAGTCGATACAATCGATGAGGCATACCAGCTTATGACAGGCCAACGAATCTAGCAGGATAGTTGCTCTGGTTTGTTTGGTTTGTCTTGTTTATTTGGTTGAACCAGATTAACCAGATAGACCAGATGAACCAGACAAACCACAAACGAAAGGGACGGCCTTTTTGAGCATCCTGCTATGTCGCCTCTCCCGTCGCGCCTCGCATGATCGCGGCATACTCCGCTTGCGTCAACCGATGCATGCCCAACCTCAATCGTCGAGTGAGTTCGGCTTGATCGGCAATCTGCAACACGCTGAGCAACAGCGCTTGACTCGCGGCGGACGAGCAGGTCAACCGGCGCACCCCGTTGATTCTCACAAAGCCAAATCTGGCCTCAGTTCTCAGCTCGTCGCTGAGGAATGCATCCAACGCGGAGAAGTCCGACACAGGCGACAGGATCTGAAACTCGGCACAAAGCCCGACCTTCAGCACATACACAAGCCCACGGGACTCCACATCGAGATAGGCTTGCAGATTCGTCCGGATCAGCCCAGTGCACAGTCCCCAGAGGCCGTGCCCGAGTTGCAGCTCGGCACTTTCCTCCGAGGTGCGTTCTCGCAAGGCACCGGCCACGAACAAAAAATGACTCATTGGAGATTCATCGCAGAAGAATCAGCGGGAGGATGATACACATGGGGAACGGACGCCATGATACTGGGACAGGCTCAGAGCGTCATCCAGCCGGACGACTCGACCGAGTCGTCCAGAATAGGCGTCCTATGCGTGTATCAGTGCGTGTGGTAATCGTCTGCGTCGTCTAACAGGCCTTCTCGTTTTTCAGGAAAATCGGCGTCTTCATCTTCCCCGTCCAGGTTGAGCTCTTCTTCCACATCTTCATCGGCCTCAACAGCGATATCCACATCATCCTCGACCAGCTCCTCGTCAAGATCGGGATCTTTCAGCATCGGCGATCCCATCGGCTGCGAAAACGAGAACTTCTGGGGCTCCTCCACGAGCGGCTTCATGGATTGTTTGTCGAGGGCTGGGGCCGCTGGTTTGGACGAAACGGCTGGAACCGTCATCACCACCGGTTTCTTCTGAACCGCCTTGGGTGCCGCGGCAGAGCGCTTCTTGGCAGTCTTCTTGGTAATTTTCTTGGCAGCTTTCTTTGTAGCCGATTTCTTGGCTACCTTCCTGGCAGTTTTCTTGGCAGCTTTCATTGTAGCCGGTTTCTTGGCTGCCTTCTTCACTGCGGACTTTGCTTTGGCTTTAGCTTTCGCAGATTTCTTCTTCGCCGGCCGCTTCTTGTTCTTCGCCATCGATTTTCTCCTCTCTCATCCAGTGGATGTCTGCCGCGGTTTCCATCTAGCATAACCTATAGGATCTTGCAACTCATACCTCTAGCCCTCATTATTCATGACGGTTCGTCGCGAAATCGCATAGAATCCAGGCTAACAGGTCACGCCGATCATGAAACCAGCTGTCGCCGCTCACGAACCGCTCAGCCTCACTGGAGAGACGCTCAGTCTCCTGGCCTGGCATATCCCCGATCTCGTCGCCTATCAGTACCACGAAGACGAATGGTGGCTCGCCCCCCTCGATGACAACTTGCCAATCGTGCGACTGAACCGCACCGGCCTGGAGATGTTACAGGCGATGAACGGCCACACGGCAGTCGGGGCGCTGGTGGAAAAATACGGGGCCCGGGTCTGCGGACCGGACGGGCAGCCGGGACAGTGGCACTTGGAACATTGGGCTCTGCCTACGTACTCCCTCTGTTACTACGGCACAGAGCCCCCGGGCGGCCACCGTCACAAGGCCAAGTGGGATCTGCTCCTCCAACAAGTTCGGGAAGGCTGGTCCGGACAGGCAGGGTTCGAGGGAGAAGAACATCTTGAAGACTTTCATCACCACGAACTGACCGACAGCGGTGAAGACGACGGCCACTTCGACCTGATCGAAACCACCGTCTCGCATCTCTTCCGGGAGCCGAACGACACGCTCAACGGCTTGACCTATGGCCGGCTGCTCATGAAGCAATTGCGGAAGCTGGGCTGGCTCACACCCAAACCCCACGTCATTGTGGAAGTGGGCGGCGGACTTGGATACCTCGCCCGTGAGATGGGCAGGGAACTCTTGCCGTTTGAAAAGCAGACCATTCGGTACATCTCCCTCGACATCACACAGCCCTTTCTCACGCTGCAAGTCACCCGTGCCAAGGCCGGAGGCTGGGGCGGCATCGGTACCCGCGCCAACGGCGAATGGCTGCCCTTCAAAAACAACTCCGTCGACCTCGTCATCGACAATGAAAACATGGCCGACATGACGCCGGTGAAGTTGACCAGGAAAGAACTCCTCGATGGAACAGGCGACGGGCCGCAGCATCAGGAAGCGTTGGAGTGGATCAGACGCGTGAAGCTGCCGCTGGGCACGGATCTGCCCAAGGACGTGATCTTCAACCTCGGCCCCTTTCGATTCGTGGCAGAACTGTGGCGGGTGTTGAAGCCAGGCGGCAGGGCGTTTCTCACTGAATTCGGGGTCGAAGAAGGCTGGCCTGCACCGGTCAAGCTTCCGGGCCACACTGAATACGAAGTCCAGTACAGCCACCTGCGCCAGGCTACCAGCTGGCTGGGCTTTCAGGAGCGCTATCTCTCGCTACCCCAATTCCTCGCCATCAAACCAGACACCAAAGTGCTCTGCACCGGCGCGGTCTATACCATTCAGCGGTTCTGCCAGGCCATGAACAAGCCGTTCATCGTGCGAGCCTACACAGAGAAGGAATTGCAACAGGCCCTGGGCGACATGCTCCCGAAACTCCACGGCTGCCACTATCACGACGTGGCAGATCCTGCCTGGTTCGGTCTCCTCGACTTCAAAGTCTTGTTACTAGAAAAACCAGGCGGGGCCCCGAAGGCCAGCTTCTCGGAGAACAAAGGCTATCGGTGGTATTCGCAGAAGTAGGGGAAGGCACAGGGAGGAGTCGTTCGATCGGACAACGAGCTTGCATTATTCATGACGGTCGTCGTCCCCGCCCATCTCGCACGTCCCGCCTTTCCCGCTCGTCGCGCCAGTCGCGCACGTCTGGGATAACAGGTGTACGCCAAGCAGGGTGCTCAAAAAGGCCTGACTTCTCCCCCGCCCAACCCTGGCGTGCCGAACCGCGCCTAGTCTCAAGCAAGGCCGCAACGAGCGACTAAAGATGATTCTTCCGAGCTTACTCTTTTACATTGTCCTAGGATGGCCCGGATGAGTCTCCCACTGCGCGCAACGTTTTCACCCGCCCACCCACTGGCACGCCGAGACGTGCCATGAGCCCGGGCGAGGGTCTTCCGATTTTCCCCACTTCGTCCTCAGGGGGAACAGCCAGACTGTCCTTCCCTGCGCGCATCGAACGAGCACCGTTGTATCGTGCGCGTTCTGCGAGCAAGAAGGATGGTCTGGCTGCTCCCCCTCCTGTCCTTCTGAGACCGCGCGTTGCGCGAGCACGGGGACCGTCCCAGCCACCCCGCCTCCTTTTTCAGCATCCTTGCTAAGAAATCGATCACGGTGTCGGCTTCGGAGAGGACGAGGGGGTGGAACGGGTCCGCTCCGCTTCTTGCTCCGCCAGTTTCTTCTTGATGTCCTCCAACTCCTTTCGTACCGCGTCCAAATCGGTATCTCGCTGAGTGGGTTCTCCCTTAGTAGAAGTCGGTGGTCGAGCGGCAGTCGGTTGCATGTCCGATGCGGCAGGCAATGTGGCAAGCAGGTCGTAGTCGATCACCAGAGTGGCGTCGGTTGTGTGCGCGTTGCGATAACTATCCGGCCTTATTGCCGACTCAGGGATAAAGAGGATCGTGAGTGATCCTCTCGGCCCACCGGCTCTGACCTGGGGCACGGCGATTAGCCACGGCAAGGTCAAATACAGTGACCGACCGTAGACGTAGAGCGAACCCTTCGCCGATTCCGCCGGCGCCCCCGTTTGAACGAGGCGAAACACAACCTGCTGATCCGACGCAGCTCTGGTAAGTCCCTCGACCAGGAGCGGTGCCAGGTACTCAACGTCCTCGTCCCTAAACACTCGAACGGCCTCTGGTTTGCTGGCGACTAGGTATCCCAAGAGCCCACGGTCCTCCTTGACGACTACGCCGCGTAGGACTCGGGACATCGTATCTGCCGCTAATGTAATGGGATGGGCGGTGTGAAAGGACCGATCAGGAATCCGTTCCACATACACCCCACCGCGTTCGGATTCATGGATCGTTAAGTCCAGATCAGATTCTGTGGCGCAGGCAGACAAGGCAAGAGTGATTCCGGTAAGAAGGACAAGAGCAAGTCGCGGGTGATGAGACATGGGCAGTTCGCGCACGGTGTACCAGCCGGCAGTCTAGCATAGCTGAAAGAGCGAGGATACCGGCAACCTTGTCCCTGGTCTAGCAGGCTGCGGAAAACCTAGCAGAATGCGAGACGCGCGAGACTGGCGAGACGAGGGAGGATTCGAGGTCCGAAGTCCGAGGATTTCGGAACTTCGAACCCCGAACTTCGAACTTCAGATCGCACCTCTCCCGCTCGTCGCGCCTTTTTCGCACATCTCGCGTCTCGCTGTGATGGAGAAGGGCAAAGAAAAGCCGAAACCCAAGATGCGGGTTTCGGCTTTTCCCGAAGGGGAGACGTGCTAGTTCAAACCCACCTTCTTAATACTGCAACTGCAAGGCCGCAACGAAAGAATCTGAATGCTTACTACTCGGAGTAAGCCCAGTACCAGCAGCGTTGAGGGAGGAAGTAAAGCCGGCGCCATTCCGAGGCCCAGCGTTGCCAGAGTCATGCCGCCAGAAGGCCGAGAGGCGCGCATTGAAACCGCTAATGACGTAGTTCAGGCCGCCTTCGAATTCATCTTGTCCGCCTCCGTCTTGGTACACACTGTTGATGTAGGTGTATCTCCCATAAGGCTGGAATCTCCCGATCCCTATCTCCTGCGGGAACAGATACAAGGCGTATGTGGTGAACGAAGTCCCGTTAAACATACAGAAGCAGTCTGGATCACCATAGGCAGCGAGGTTCTGTGTCCAGTATCGTTTGTATTCAGCATTGAACGTGAACACGCCCTTGTCCGTCAAGACTTTCTCATACAGGATATCGGCGATAAAAGTCTTGTACGGGGATGGATTGGCCAATGAACCAACGCCTTGGTTTTGATATTCTCCCGATACCGCCAGAGCCAAAACGTCCCCGTAATCCCCGTAGTAGCCACCGGCGGTGTAGTATCCAGGATTATTTGCCTGCTCATCGGCCAGCAAGTTCCACTGGAGACGTCCGGCATATTTCAGACTGCTTCTTTGATTAGGTCCGAAGCCTGCGGCTGACTGCAGTCCCGTGAACACCGACAGGGCGTAGAGCACATGGGTCCCAGCCGGATCGACTTTCCCGAAGAAGACCACGCCCTGGTCACGGCCAAAGGCACCAGCCCCGCCCCTGCCGAAGCCCCCGCTGATGTCGGATTGATTGAACGGCGTCCTAAAGCCATCGTAGACTTGGTGGTAGAACGGACCATTCAGTTCGCCTCGCTCTGTCGGCACCAAGGTGCGCCCGACCCAGAAGTTAATGGTCCGGCTAAACTCGAACTTCCCGATCGCATCGATCAGGCCCATGTTAGAGTTACCATTAAATTGATTATTATTACTCGGACCACTACCCGGGATGTTGTTCTGAGCCACACCACCCAAGTTGACCGAACAATTAAAGCATTCGGTGTTGAACGTGAACTTGACGTACTTATGGATCCCTCCGTTGATATAGACACGAGCGTTGTCGACGGCGAAGGTGTTGTCCCATTGTGCACCACTCGCTGACCTGTCTTCTCCAGAGGTGAAACTCGTCCGTATACCCATTCCGAGGGAAATATACTTGTCCTCGTCGTCGCTCTTGATCGTGCCACCAGCGTAAGCACTGGGCAGCGTGGATGCCATCCCGGCCACCAGCGCCACGGCGGCCCCAGCAACCAACAGTATTTTCCACCGTCTCTTTTGATCTACCTTCATGTTATTAGCCTCCCTTGTGAGTAATAGAGACGAAAACAAATTTCCTCCCTTCGTTTACTAAGGTGAGTGATGTTTGTACTCTGTAGCCAATGCGCCCGAACTTCTCAGACTACGTATTTTTGTGCGGAATATGCCTAAGTCAGCAACATATAGCAAGGAAAATAAAGACTATTTGAACCTGTACGAAAAATGTGTTGTTTTTTGCATCAACGCGCGTCCGCCTGCAAGAAGGAGGCCGCTTATTACATGCACCTAAATTCCTCTAGCCAACATTGTTTACGATGGTTCGTGACAAAATCGCAGAGAAACCAGGCAGGGGCACAAGGCGAGAGGAAAGACATTCCTGCTGGTCGCCCCTAGCCTCTGACCGCGCGCCTCTCGCCCACACAGTAGCGATTGCAGCAGATGTGTTCATGAATCATGCGGGCTCGAAAATCCATACCTGGCCCGGCATCTATATACTGAGAGGAACGATTAGCATACTAGGCATCTCCCTAGGTACGTGAGGTAATCTCCCTAGGAGTCTGTCCGACATTGCTTCGTGACGAGGCGAAGGAGGTGCGGCCAGATGTGAGGCCACACCTCCGATGCTCACCCTCGTTTCACGTTTCTTGGGAGCGGGCCGAGAGCGACGCAGCTGGTCGCGGATCGTTCGCCGCAGTAGAACGGTCAATGTCGGACAGGCTCCTAGCGTGGATGCCCCACCAGATACGTCCGCCAGCCCCCCAGGGCGGTGATTTCTTCCGCCCCCTCGATCGCATAGCCCTCGCAGATAAATCCCTTGACCACCTGGCCATCATCGAGCTTCAGCGATCCGATTCCCAGCGGAGGCGGAACGCGCACCATGAAGCGACCAAAATTTTCTAAAGGAATGTCCCAGACTTCCACTTCAAGCGCAGCGCCACTGCCGTCCCGGACGAAAACGGCACCGGGCTTTCGCGCTCCCTGAGGGTCGGTAATCACGTAACACCGGTATTCGGGTGCGGTTCGGCAGGTCCGCCGTAATCGAGCTCCCAGCTCGGTGAGTTGGAAGTTGAGCGGTTGCCCGGTCAGATGCAACCCCAACACAGCCAGTTCCATTCGTTCGCCGTCCTGGTTGTTCGACAACTCGACATCCGGGGCGCTGTTGGGCGGCAAGGTCCATCCTGTAGCCCCCATGGTACTGCTTGACTGGTGATGAAACTCCGCGGCCAGTCCTCCCAGATATTCATCATGGAATGCGGGCGCCATCAACGTAATCCCCATCGGGAGACCATTCTTGAGAAATCCATTGGGAACGGCCCAGGCACAGAGATCCAAGAGATTGACGAAGTTGGTGTAATAGCCCAGGTTCGTGTTCAACTGCACCGGGTCGGCTTCCACTTCGGCAATCGTATAGATGGTGCCGGTGGTCGGGAGCAGAAGCAGGTCAACGGTGCGCCACAGGGCCCTGACTATTTGTTGATACGTTCGCAGTTGATAATAACTTTCATAGGCGTCGATGGCGGAAAAGCGTGAGCCTCCTTCGATGATGCGCTTCGTGATAGGATGCAAGGCGTTGGGCTTTTCAGCTAAAAAGTCCTTGATCGCCGCTAACCGTTCAGCGACCCATGGCCCGTGATACAGCAGTTTCGCCGTTGCGAGGAACGGCCCGAAATCAATCTCCTGCTTCTGCCCTCCCAACTTTTCCAATCGTTCCACTGCCGAGGAGAACAGCGCCGCATATTCACCATTCCCGAAAAATTCCAACTGCTCCCGATACGGTACCGCAAAGCGGAATGGACGAGTCGCCGCATACTGTTTTTGCGGGAGATAAGCCGGCCTCTCGCGAGAAAAGGGATCGGCCGGATCAGGCGCCCGACACATATTAAAGACAGCCAGCGCATCGGCGCATGTGAGCGCAAGGATCGAGACACAATCCAAGGAGCGGCAGGCGGGAAAGACTCCCTTTGTGCTGAGCAGTCCTTTGCTCGGCTTGAGACCGACGAGATTGGTGAATCCGGCCGGGACTCGACCCGAACCGGCCGTATCGGTCCCTAAAGAAAAGCTGACCAGTCCAGTGGAAACAGCGACCGCAGAACCGGAACTGGACCCGCCGGAAATAAACCGGGAATCGAAGGGGTTTGGACTGATACCGTATGGGGAGCGAGTTCCCGTCAATCCTGTGGCAAACTGGTCCAGATTGGTTTTGCCGATCAACAGCGCGCCAGACGAGTTGAGCCGGTTCACGACAGTAGCCGACTCCGTCGGTACGTGCCGAAACTCCGGACAAGCGGCCGTCGTGGGGTGCCCCGCTGCATCGATATTGTCCTTGATAGCGTAAGGAATGCCATAGAGCGACATTCCGGCCTTGTCGGACTTCCACCGGGCTTCCAGTTCTTTAGCTTGGGCTAACACCGCTTCACGGGGCAGGAGATAAATCCAGATATGCGGCACGGGACAATGAGCGACCCGCTCATACACAGCCTCCACGAGCTCAGTCGGCCGCAACGCCCCCGCATGGTAGAGCTTCTGCAGTGTGGCAATATCCAAACTGCCGTTCTGAAGAGACCAACCCATCCCAACACCCTTGCTCCGGTCCGAATCTTTTTCCGCACACAAGATAACCGCGTTCTGGCACCTGTTGCAGCTACCCGTAGGCTTGCCGGAGAGAGTCCTTCAGACGATTCGCCGTCGTCACCCAGCCGACAATTCCTCCCTGCGATTGGATCATGCGCAGGGTCGTGTGTTTAAATTCAGGAAAATAACTTTCGGTTCCATCTTCCACCAAGAGACATTCATACCCGCGGTCATTGGCTTCTCTCATGCTGGTTTGGACACAGACCTCGGTGGTCACTCCCGTAAAGATCAAATGGCTGATCGACAGGGCCTGCAGACGCTCGTGCAGGTTGGTGGCGTAAAACGCCCCTTTGCCTGGTTTGTCGATGACGAGTTCGCCCGGTTCGGGAAGCAACTCCTTCACAAAGTCGTTCCCTGGTTCTCCCAACACTAAGATCCGTCCCATCGGCCCCGGATCTCCGATGCGAAGCGAGGAGTCCCCACGGCTTCTTTTGGCCGGAGGGCAATCTGACAGATCGGGGCGATGGCCTTCTCTGGTGTGAATAATCGGTAACTGCAACTCTCGGAATGTTCTGAGCAGCCCCGCGACGGTCGGTACGATCTTTTGCAGGTGTTCGACCTGATTGCCCAGCGCCGCGCCAAATCCGCCTGGCTCAATGAAATCGCGTTGCATGTCAATGATGACCAACGCCACTCGCGCACTCGACTCTCGCGAAGGCAACTGATATGGATAGGGAGATGCAATGACGGTGTTCATGCCGCATGTCCTGTCATGTGCCGTCCAATGAGCGCGAGGTCGGCGCCGGACGACGTCGTTTCATAGACCAGTTGACCGTTAAACATCACCACGGTACGGTCGGCCAGTTCCAGGATCTCGTCGAGGTCTTCACTCAACAGAAGCACAGCTGTCCCACGATTGCGCGCGGCGACAATCTGCAGGCGAATTTCCTCCGTGGCCAAGAAATCGAGCCCGAAACATGGATTCGCCACGATCAAAATCTCCACGCCGTCGGAAAGCTCTCGCGCCAAGACCGCACGCTGCACATTTCCTCCGGAGAGAGACCGGATAGGAGTATCGGGACTAGGGGGCTTGATGTTATACCGTTCAATCAATCCATGCGCGCTGCGCCGCAGCGCGGGACGGTTGATGAGCCAGCCGCCCACGGCATGGGGCTCCCGATCAAAATTGCGAAACGCCAGATTTTCTGCGAGGCTCATGTTTCCCACGCAGGTATTCTGAAGCGGTTCTTCCGGTAAACAATAGATCTTATGACGCACAATCTGTTCGCGGGTCGGCTCAAATGGCGTGCCCTGCACCAGAATTTTACCTGCGATCGCCTGACGTTGTCCGGCCAGGACCTCAACCAGTTCCCGCTGTCCATTGCCCGATACACCGGCAACCCCCACGATTTCACCTGAATGGATGGTGACATGCAGCCCCCGGACAGCCTCCACGCCAGTATCGTCATGCACCCGAAGATCGTGAATAGCTAGTTTGGGCGTCTTGGCTGGAGGTGCGCTGCGTTCCTTCGGTTTGGTTGTGAATTCAGATCCCACCATCATTTCAGCCATCTGAGCCACCGTCAGATCCGACACCAGTCCGGACCCTACGAATTGTCCTTTGCGCAACACCGTGACCTCATCTGCAAATGTCACTACTTCTCTCAGTTTGTGGGTAATGATCAGGACGCTGATCTGTTGGGCTCGCGTCATCGCTCGGAGATGGCCTAAGACTTCATCCGCCTCTTGTGGTGTCAGGACGGAAGTAGGTTCATCCAGAATGAGAATGCGGTTTTGCAAGAATAGTTGCTTGAGAATTTCAACTTTTTGTTTCTCGCCTGCTGCCAGTGAACTGACACGAGCTGCAAGAGAAACCTTGAACGGCATCTTCTCCATGAACTGTGTCAGCCGTCGCTCTTCTTCCAGCCAATTGATGATGGGGTTCAACTTCGCTTTGGAGATCACCAGGTTTTCGAGGACCGTCATGTTAGGAATCAAGGTAAACTGCTGATAGACCATCCCGATTCCCAATACTTGCGCGTCACGGGGACTACGAACCGTGACCTGTTGCTGATCCAACAGGATTTTCCCTTCATCGGGGCGGTAATAGCCCATGATGCATTTTACTAACGTACTCTTGCCGGCGCCGTTTTCACCGAGTAGCGCATGAAACCGGCCGGGCCGCAGCCGAAAATTGACGTCCTTCAAGGCCACCAGCGGTCCGAAACGCTTGGTCATGCCAAGGACTTCCAGGTCTGGAGGAACAGGGTTCGTCATGAGAGTGCCTCTACAAAGGCATCGGATTTCGCCACGGCGCCGAAGACCCCACCTTGCATTTTGACCATCTTGATGGCCGCCTGGTGGTTTCCATAATCAGTCGCGCCACAACAATCCTCCAGCAAGAGACATTCAAAGCCCCGGTCATTGGCCTCACGCATGGTGGTATGGACACAGACATCGGTGGTAATCCCCGCCAGGACAATATTGGTGATCCCGCGAAGCCGCAACAACATATCCAGATCGGTCGCCCAAAACGAACCCTTGCCTGGCTTATCAATAATGGGTTCGCCAGGTTTTGGAGCGAGCTCCGGAATGATGTCCCACCCCAGTTCCCCTCGCACTAGGATTTTCCCGCAGGGGCCGGGATCTCCAATACCTGCTCCGATTCTTCGACTCCGCCACCGTTTGTTGTCGGGGAGATCCGTGAGGTCAGGCCGGTGCCCTTCCCTGGTGTGGAAGACATGCATCCCGATGTTCCGCGCTTTCGCGAGCACTTTGAGGATCGGGGGGATGGGGGCACGGGTGAGTGAAATGTCATAGCCCATCTTGTCCACATATCCCCCTTTCCCACAAAAATCGGTCTGCATGTCAATGATGAGAAACACCGTATTCTCCGGGCGGAGATCTCCATTGTACGGATAGGGATACGGATCCGCGGTTACATACTTGCTCATGATTGACACCTCCACGCAGAAACGTTCAAAGCTCACACTTCGGGTTACCGAGTGACGGTCAGTTCATGGGGTGCCCCCACGAGGTTGCGTCGTGGAGAACAGGTCACAATCATCACCGCCAACGTCATAATGTAGGGGATCGCGTTAAAGATATAATATCCGTATGTGATCCCCACGGATTGCAAAGAAGGCCCCAACGCAGCCGCTCCTCCCCACAAGAGAGAGACCCATAGACAGCCAAGCGGCTGCCAGCGGGCAAAAATCACCAGTGCCACGGCCATTAATCCCTGGCCGCTCGAAAGGCCTTCGCTCCAATTGAAGGGATAGTAGAGCGAGAGATATGACCCGCCGATTCCCGCAAGAAATCCTCCCTGGGCGGTACTCAGGAGCCGTATTCGATCGACCGGCAATCCGAGGGCGCGCGCCGCATCCGCACTCTCGCCGACCACACGCACCTTCAACCCCCACGATGTATTTTTCAATATCAACCCAAGCGCAATCGCCACGACAATCCCGATCAGAAACAAGCCGTTGATCTGCAGGGCCGCTTGGAGTTGCGGCACATTACTCCAGCCTCCGAGATCGATGGACGGCAATCGAGGAGCGGATGGTTGAATGTACGGCTTCCCCAGGAAAAAGGCCAATCCGGTGCCGAACAGCATCATCGCGATCCCCACTGCAATATCATTGACCCGCTGGAAGCTGCAGAGCCAACTATGCAAGGCGCCGAGCACGGCGCCGGATAATCCGGCGCACAGCACACCAAGCCACGGAGACCCGCTATGCAACGAGATGGCGTACCCCGTCATCGCGCCCATCACCAGCGTGCCTTCAAGACCCAAATTGATACGGCCACTTTTCTCGGTCAAGCACTCGCCCAGCGAGACAAAAAGAAATGGGGTGCCGATCCGAATCGCTCCTCCTAGCACGGCGATTAAGACTCCCCACCAACCGACTTCCATCACGAGGCTCCTTGTTTTTGAAATTTTGAAAATCGTCCATAGAGCGTCTCACTGAACAAAATCACGAGGAACATAATCCCTTGCATGACGAGCACCGTGGCATCCGGAAGGTCATGTACCCGTTGCAATAAGCCGCCACTCGCACGAATCCCTCCCAGGAGAACGGCTACAGGAATGATCGCCAGCGGGTTATTTCTGGCGACAAATGCCACGAGAATGCCGGCATACCCATAATTGGCATTGAGGGTATCATTGGCCCTGCCATGGATGGCCGCCACTTCCACCATGCCTGCCAATCCACCTGCTGCTCCCGCCACGAAGCAGACGATGAGAATCAACCGCCCGACCGGCAATCCTGCGACCTGAGCGGCGCGAACATTGCCTCCTGCAATTTGTGACGCAAAGCCGAAGACGGTGCGATGCATGAGAAACCACGCCAGGACACAAGCAACGACGCCGAAAGCCAATCCCCAATGGAGGTCTGTCCCGGGGATGAGGCCGATCATATTGGCCTCTCCAATATGACGCGTCGAGGGATGATTGAGACTTTCCGGATCGCGAAAGGTGCCCCCGACGAGGTGGTTCAGCACCGCAATGGCGATATAGTTCAGCAACAGACTGCTGATGGTTTCATTGACAGCGCGATAGTGCCGCAATGCCCCTCCAATGGCGAGCCAGATCCCGCCGGCGACCATGCCGACGAGCGCCATGGTGGCAAGGACCACCATGGGAGGGGCAGTGGGCATGGTCAGAGCCGCTACCGCCGCGACGAGACCCCCTATCACCACTGCCCCCTCTCCCCCGATGATGATTAATCCGAGATAGCCCGGCAGTGCCGTGCAGAGAGCCGTCAGCATCAGCGGTGCGGCTCGTATTAACGAATTTTGCCACGAGAACGAAGAGCCGAAGGCAGCCCGATACATGGTGTGATACACCTCAAAGGGATTGGCCCCAGCCACCGCCACAAACCCTCCAAACAACACCATCGATACCAAGAGAGACCCGAAGATGATGAGGAACGGTTCCAGCGCTTTGTGCAGGTTTTTCGGCACATCCATGATTACGACTTGGTCGAACCGATTACCCCTTCCACCAGCCAATCCATACTTTCCAGCCCGATATCCGTTTGGACAGATTCCTTTCCGGCCGGAATGACGACTTTACCTGTATTGTCCTTGAGGGGGCCCTTGTAGACAACCATTGATCCATCCATGAATTTTGCCTTGGCTGCGTCGGCTTGCTTGCGAACGGATTCAGTCACCACCTGGTTATAGTCCGACACCCTGACAATGCCTTCCTTGAGGCCCCCTCGTATCAAATGCGGGACTTCTGTCCCTTTACGGATCATGTCCGCATAGTCCATATACAATTTCGCCCAATTCCATTCAGCACCGGTGAGGTACCCACGCGGGGCAAGTTTCGACTGGTTGACGTGATAGCCGGTGCAATAGATGCCCCGCTTTTCGGACATGGTCACGACGACTTTGGGGCTGTCTACATGGCAGGTGATCACGTCGACCCCTTGATCGACCAAGCTGTTGGTGGCTTCCGCCTCACGGACCGGGAGTGACCAGTCCCCGGTAAAAATCACATTGGTCGTGCAGTTCGGTCTGATGCTGCGGGCCCCGAGGGTATAGCTGTTAATATTGCGCAATACCTGTGGAATAGGCTTGGCCGCCACAAACCCCAGCTTCCCGCTTTTGGTCATCCCGCCGGCCACAATGCCGGCCACATACTCCGATTCGTCAATGTAGCCGAAGTAACTCCCGGCGTTCTTGGGATGTTTACCTTCTTGATAGAGCCCCCCGCAGTGCAAAAAGCGAACGTTGGGAAATTGGGGCGCGACCTTGAGAATGTGGGGATCAAAATAGCCGAAGGATGTGGGGAAGAGAACCTGGGCCCCGTCCAGTTTGATCATGCTCTCCATGGTTTTTTGGACCTCGATGGTCTCCGGCACCTTCTCTTCATCGAAGGCCTTCACCCAGTCGAGTTTGGCCAGCGCCGATTTACCTTCAAAATGCGCCTGGTTGTAACCGTAGTCGTCTCGCGGCCCCACAAAGATGAACCCCATCTTGACCTTGTCCTGTGCCCCCCATGCTTTGCCGAGCCAGCCCAAGCCGCCCAACATTCCCAGAGCTCCGACAGCGGCAGTTCCTTTCAGAACTTGTCGTCTTGTCAGTTTACGTGATGTAGTCATATGTCCTCCTTAATTGTGAAATGTGAATGCCGGCGCACCTTCCCGCACAATGAACGTTCCGGTTTCACCGGCCAGGGCGCGACCAATATTGGGAGGATTGGTGATCAACCCCATCCCCCCGCCGCCTTCCAAGAATTCGATCACCGCCTGAATTTTTGGCCCCATGCTGCCCATGTCAAATTGATTGTCCGCGAAATGCCTCTTCGCTTCAGCCACCGTCATGCGATCCAGCCATTGCTGGTCGGGCCTATTGAAGTTGATGGCGACCTTTTCGACCGCAGTCGATACCAGCAACAATTCAGCACCGATTTCGCGCGCCAGTAGGCTCGAAGCAAAGTCCTTGTCGATCACCGCTTCGACGCCGACTAAATTGCCCTCGGCATCTTTGACAACAGGAATCCCGCCCCCGCCGCAGGCGATGACCACATACCCCGATCTGGCCAACACGTTGATAGCAGCCAGTTCGACGATGGTCTTCGGCAATGGAGACGGCACCACCCGCCGCCAACCACGCCCCGCATCTTCCTTCACGACCCACCCATGCCGGGAAGCAAGCCGCCGCGCGGTCTGTTCGTCCATGTGAGACCCGATGGGCTTGGATGGATCGGCAAACGCCGGATCATTGCGGTCCACCAAGGTCTGAGTGACGATGGCCACAGCCTTCCGATCAATCCGGCGCTTGCGAAATTCGTTATACAGTGCCTTGAGGAACATGTAGCCGATCCCTCCCTGCAAGTCGGCACCGGCATAATCCATGGGCACAGGAGACACTTCATGAAGCGACAGTTCCGACCGTCGCAGGACGAAGCCCATCTGTGGGCCGTTTCCGTGCGTCACCACCACATTCCAACCGGCTTCGATCATGTCGGCGATATAGTGCGCGGTGATCGCCGCTTCCTCACTCTGGTCTGGGATGGACTCATGCTGTTTGTCTCGAATCAGCGAGTTGCCCCCCACAGCGACAACGGCAAGTTTGTTGGCGGCTGTCATCGGGAACATCCTCCGCGTTCACTGACTGCCGCTCATGGCGCTTGCCAGCGCGGACACCGCCTGCGTGAAACAGGCCAGGGGCGCGCGTGTAATACCGGCCCCGATCTGTCCGACTCCGGCCTCACGGTGGGCAATCCCCGTATTGATAATCGGTTGAATGCCGGTATCGACGACCTTACGGACGTCAATGCCAGCCGGCGAGCCGGCAAAGTTCATCGCCGGCAACGTGAACGCACCATTTCGGCCCAACGTGATATAGGTCATCGCCGTCGTATTGTCGATCGCATCCTGCGGCGTGCCGCCGACGAACTTGACGATCGCCGGGGAGGCGGCCATCGCGAAGCCGCCCACACCCGCTGTCTCAGTGATTGCGCTGTCCCCGAGATCGGGCGCCGCGTCCGCCTTGGTGTAGCCGGGGAAGAAGAGTCCGTCGACCACCGGCGCCCTCGTGGTAAACCACTGATTCCCCGTGCCGCTGACACGGATACCGAACTCGACGCCATTACGGGCCATGGCCGTGACCATACTGCTCCCTGGAACGCCCTGGGCGGCATCGAGCATGGCCTTACAGGCGGCCATGGAGAGATTGAGAAAGAAGTGATCGTTGCCGGCGATAAAGTCGACGGTGGCGGCGATATCGGCCGAGGGTATTGCTGTCTTCAGCAAAGCCGAAATCAGCCGTTTCAGAAACAGGGACGACGCCGCGATGTTGCGGTTGTGCACCTCGTCGCCCATGTGCAGCGCCTGCGCCATCAACGTTTTGAGATCCAGTTCGCCGAGAGTCTCCATTCCAGCCCGCAACGTCGGTCCGAGCACCCGTCCTATCCATTTGAGGCGGTCGATCACATCCGGACTGTTGGCGCCGAACCGGAGCGCTCGGCCGATTCCCTCGTTGAAGTTGCTGAAGGCCTGATTGCCATGGGTGGCATCGACAACCATCCACACGGGCATGGACGGGCTAATGGCGCCAGCCATCGGGCCGACGGCGGCATGATGGTGACAGGGCTCGAAGACAATCTCACCACTGGAAGCCAGGGCAGAC